>JASJDX010000212.1 GCA_030064975.1 Pleurocapsa sp. MO_192.B19 | reverse complement strand
AACTCCTGCTTCTACCTGTTCTTTGAGAGTAGAAACCCGAATCATCAAAAATTCATCGAGGTTGGAGCTAAAGATGGCAGTAAACTTTAAACGTTCTAATAGAGGGGTACGCTCATCCAAAGCTTCGTGCAAAACTCTGTAATTGAAGTCCAACCAACTCAGTTCTCGATTGAAATAATATTGAGGAGCGCTAAGATTGATTTCTGACTCGAATTTCTCGTTGGATAGCATAATTTAAGTAACTTTATTCGCTTTTAGCTGAGATGAAGAACCATGAGCCTTTATTCGATTATTTTTGGCAACCTTTTCTGTTTTTACGCGCAATTTGAACCATAGAAAGATAAGAAAGTTCCAGACGATTTCCACAATTAAGTTTTAATACTTTTTCTAACTCAGCAAGCAAAGTAACTCGCTGTTGTGGTTCAAGTCTAATATATGGCGATAAAGTGCTTAACAAGCTGAGATAATCATCAACGCTATAGCTAACCTGACTTACTAACTGTTCGGAAATTAAATCTTTAAAATAACCAGAATCTATTACTTCCTCTCCCATCTTGGCTAAATTTTCTTGATGGTTTTGGTGTTCTTCGTATTTAGCTAAATTGGGCGCGTAAGCTTGATATACCCCTGCTAACATTTGATAAACTTGACGATTTGGCTGGGGTGAAGTATTCGACAACAGAATTAATAGTCCATTATCTTTTAAAGCCGCAGCCGTTTTTTGCGTTCTAATTCCTGGTGTAACCCAATGAAAAGATGTTGTCGCTACTACTGCATCAAATTTTTGACCTTCTAATTTCCATTCTTCAAAGGTGGTGTTAACAAACTCTACATTAGGATAATGGGCACATTTACGTCGAGCTAACTCACAGGCTGGCAAGCTAGGTTCTAAACAGACCATCTTTAAGCCTAATTTAGCTAATTCAATACTAGCAATACCTGGCCCTGAACCAATTTCTAAAATTGCTCCTGGGGTGGAAAACTGAGTAATTTCTCGCACACGAGCCATAATTTTGGCAGGATAACGGGGTCTAGTGCGATCGTAAGCCTCTGCCACTTGGCTATACCAACTGCTTTTATCTGCAAAACGATAAATATTGTTTAACAGGCTTGATAGTTCTGAATTCCAGGCTTCTGAATTACTCATTATTTTGTGGCTAGCGACAACAATATTATTTTTTGTCGCTAAAAAATTTACAAAAATTAACTTTTACTGTTATAATAAGATACATAAGTTAACAAACAGTTAGGCTGAATCTTAAAATTTATACTGAATTACTAAATTAATCCTAACTCTTTTGCAATAGCAGCGTCTAAGGCAAATAATCTTCTCAAAATCAACTTCTCCTATAGAACCTCAGTCTGGTAGCTGGGGTTTTTTATTAATATTGCTAATCTGTTCTAACAGTAAACTTCGATAATAAATAATAGTGTCTAACCATATTTTTCTATGCAAACTCTTTTACAAAAATTAGTCCAATTTTGGCGGAGCAATGTTCATAGTGGAATAGCTTTTTTAATTACCACTGTCGGAACAGTAGGATTAGTTAGCTGTCTGATAATTATCTATGTTGTTGCTCAAATTTCAGATGAAGTATTAGATAAAGAAGCCTTTGCTTTTGATAAGACGATTTTACTTTGGATTCACTCCTTTGCGAATCCTACTCTCGATGGCGTAATGCGCTTTATTACTCGCTTAAACGATCCTAGTACGGTGACTGTAATTGCTGTTGTTACTCTAGGAATACTTTTGTGGCGACATTATTATTCAGAAGCCCAGATATTTATCATTAACTGTTTGGGCGGTGTAGTTCTTAGTTACGGTCTTAAATCGCTATTTGGTAAGGTTAGACCTGCTCTTTGGCAATCAGCTATTAAAGACCTATCTTTTAGTTATCCGAGTGGTCATGCGCTAGGTTCGACCGTATTATATGGATTCATAGCTTATCTTGTGGCAACTCGTTATCCTCAGTTTTCTCTATTTATTTATACTGTAGTAGTATGTCTAATTGGTGCAATTGGTTTGAGTCGACTATATCTAGGAGTACATTGGCCAACTGATATTGTTGGTGGCTACGGTATCGGCTTTTTGTGGCTAACATTTTGCACCACTATGTTAAAGTTGCAAAGAATCAAACAGTTGGAAATTCAATAGTGATACTGTTAATATTATGATTTATGGTTTTAAGGTTTACTATCTATCGAAAATCCATTGTAGCGACTCATAGATTTTTCGATTCCTTCTTTAAGGCTTAGTTCAATCGCTTTAACCGAAATATAAAGTATTTCTTCAACAATTTTAGTTTCGACTAGGGAAAACTTACCCAATACATGACTAATAGTTTGTTTTTTGCCATCAGATTTGCCAATACCAATTCTTAACCGAGGAAATTCTTGACTTCCCAAATGAGAAATAATCGATTTCATTCCATTATGCCCGCCAGCCGAACCTGATAGTCGCATTCGCAGCCTTCCCACAGGCAAATCCATATCATCATAAATTACTAATACAGATTTAGGATTAATTTTATACCAGTCTGTCACTGCTCGTACTGATTGTCCTGAGCGATTCATGTAGGTAAGTGGCTTAAGGAGGCGAATTCTTTTACCTCCTGGTGCTACTCCTTCGGCAAATAGACCTTGAAAACGTTTGTTTTCTCTCAAGGACATTTGCCAAATTTTGGCTAACTCATCAACTGCGTCAAAACCAATGTTATGTCTAGTGCGAGCGTATTTTGGTTCAGGATTACCTAAACCAACAATTAATTCGGGAATAATTAATGCAGTTGAATTAGAAGTCACGAGAAACAATAGACAGTGAGCAGTGAGCAGTCAATAGCAAGCAATTATCATTTCTGGGGCTATGCCCCAGTATTAATCTTAGTTAGATTGAAATAAGGTTTCTAAATAAACTCTGGCACAGGCACGGTAGTTTTGGGAAGCTTCGCTAGTTTGCCCATTGTTATTTTGTAACAAAAACAAAGATAAAGCAGCGGCAAAAACACGGTCTTGATCCCAATGAGGATGAGTTTCCAGATAGTTTTTTAAGGACAAATGAAGTTCTTCGGGAATTTCTGCCAAAATACTTACAGTAGAGTTCATGGTTGGTTTAATGCTCCAATTAATATGATTATTTTCGTTTTTATGTAAGACAATGGTTCATTGCTCTTAAATATGCAAAAATATGGTATTTTTCGCGATTAAGAAAACCTTATATTGCAAGGTGAAAACAAAATAAAGTGGCTTTACATATACGTTGGTTAACGGCTTGAATACAGACTTATCTTTGGTAGTTAGGTCTGATTCGCGGTTGTGCTTGCTGATTTATTGTGAGCTAAAAAGGGGGGGGTTTGTCAATGTTGCGAAATATTAAAAATATCTCCAGAAATTTGATATCATCACGGAATAATAAGTAATAGAGACTGTTTTTTATTACATTTCTTTACAAAAACTGGTTAAGAAAAAGTTAATAATAGGTAAGCATAGAAAATCCCCTATTTGTTAGTCAAAAGTTGATTGCTACGTGATTGTCTGTGGAAAAACCTGGGTAAAATGTGGAAAACTTAGAAAAAGCCTGTGGAAACTGTGGGGAATCCATGGGGTGAATAGAAGGATAAAAATAAGATTTGCTAATTTTTACTCAATTCTTAAATTAGTAAAGCAGTACTCTTTTAAGATAATGGCTGATTTTACCACCATTTTTGAGCTAAAGAGCTTATTTGCTCTAATTCGGTCTCAGAAATCCGTTTGAAATGACTTAAAACTAAATTCATTCTGCCCAGAGATTGTAAGCTTAGACGCATTTACATTACACTTTAAAATGCTCAAACGCCTTATGGGGAAGGAACAGAATAGGTAACTTTAGTGCGTCTAAGCTTAAACGATTACGCTCCGCGTACCCTTCGGATCGCGATGACGATGAAGAAAATCCCCATAAAAGAAATTAAAGGGACAGGCTCTCTCCAGTGCGATCGCTTTTTTTATATTGACAATTACCACAGTAGTCGCTCATCTTATTGATGTAGTTTGCTGAAGCAGCATAAGGTTTAGAGGCTAAGACACCACCATCAGCGAATTGTCCCATACCAATCACGTTTGTCTGCATTACCCAGTCATAGGCATCAATAAAGGCACTATGAAACCAGTTTTCAATCTCCTGGGGAGAAATTCCCGCAATGAGAGCAAAGTTACTCAGTACCATTAACCTTTGGATATGATGTCCGTAAGCTGTTTCTTCTACTTGAGTTAGGGTTTGGCGCAGACAGTTCATTTCAGTACTTGAAGCACAGTTAGGCTCTGAATATGGGGGCGTTTTAAGCAGTGATGATTTGAGTGTTTACAATGGTTATGCTGTTGTGGCTCAACAAAAATGTTTGGCTCATTTACGTCGTCATTTTCAGCGATTGATAAAAACTCCAGGTCAATATAACCAAACCATCGGTCAAACTTTTCTAAAATTAATTGACGAAGCTTTCCGTCATTACCGTCTTTGGCAAAACGATAAGGATAGGTCGGGTTATGGAGCTTGGGCAACTCTGTTCAAAGATAAGATAAGGATAGCCCTTGAACAATGGAGGGACAAAGCTGGTTATGAAGCCGGGAAACTGTTGCGAAACCTCCAACAAAAAGCACAGCAATGGTGGTATTTTCTGGATAATCCAGAAGTTCCTCCTGATAATAATCTGGCAGAGCGATCGCTACGATTGGCCATAACAAAACGAAAAGTTAGTGGTGGTTCGAGAAGTATGGAACGATTTAA
Organism: Pleurocapsa sp. MO_192.B19; assembly: GCA_030064975.1. GTDB lineage: Bacteria > Cyanobacteriota > Cyanobacteriia > Cyanobacteriales > Xenococcaceae > Waterburya. Next base: position 7,400 of record JASJDX010000212.1, on the reverse strand, counting down.
ACAAACAGCCAATTTACTGACGGTTGTTCAAACTTGTCGTCGTCAAGGGCGTTCGGTTATTGATTTTTTCGAGCAGTCTTTGATAGCGATCGCCCTGCATGGTAATTTTGGAGCCCCTTCTCTTATTCCCAATATCTGATACCTGAATCCTTACATTCTTTTTGGGTGGTTTGCGGTTATCTTTGTCGTAATTCCATTTGCCACCGATTGGTTTTTTACCATCCATCAAGATATTAAATCGCTTTCTACCCTCACGATAAAAATCTTCCATCAATAGTCTTTTGCGGGAATTTGCCCAAGTGATAAATTCATCTTTGTCCCACAAAAAATGATTATCAGGTAAAAATGTTATTTCGCAATCTAAATCTAAACTTTTGATTAGTTTAAGAAAAGGGCGATCGCACGGGTTGGTTATCTGTAAATTAGTTATTTTATTAGCTGCAATCCAATCTTGCAAAGGGGTAATAAAATCAGCAGCAATTTTATATGTTACCTGCCAATTATCTGCTTTTAATTCTGCCGCAAAGTGGCGCATCGCTGACCGTTTAATAGGTGGGTCACAAGCCCCGCCCTTTAGGGCGACGGTTCATCAAATCTTTATCTACCAAGGGGTTTGACGATAGTAAAATAGTGGGATGAAAGCAAGATACCAATATCGTATTTATCCCAAACCAAACCAAGTAGTGCCATTAGCCAAAGCTTTTGGTTGTGCTCGTGTAGTTTGGAATGATGCCTTATGGGTGTACAAAAAAGCTTTTAGAGAAGGTTTACCAAGACCAAAAGATGTAGACAAACAAGTTATCACTCAAGCCAAAAAAACTGAAGAGAGAAGTTGGCTGTCTGAGGTATCTAATATTGTTCTCCAGCAGTCATACAGAGATTTATGTACTGCTTGGAATAATTATTTTTCTAGTCTTCAAGGAGGAAGAAAAGGCAAACCAGTAGGTAAACCTAAACTTAAGAAAAAACAGTCTAGGCAATCAATTAGATTTAGAATTGGTGGCTTTAGCGTTCACTCTCAATCAGTTAAGTTAGCCAAAATTGGTCATGTACCAATTGTTTTTTCTCGACCTCTACCAAGCGCACCATCAAGTGTAACTATCATCAAAGATTGTTCTGGTAGGTACTTTGCATCATTTGTAGTTGAAGTCGCTCAACCTGTTCCTCCTGCTACAGATCAATCTGTTGGGATTGATCTGGGTTTAACTCATTTTGCCATTTTGAGTTCGGGAGAAAAAATTGAGAATCCAAGGCTACACAAAAAGATGCTACGGAAAATCAAAAAGGCTAACCGTAGATTGTCTAAAGCCAAGAAAGATTCTAATCGGAGAACAAGACGCAAGCTTAGGCTGGCTAAACTTCATGCCAAGGTTAAAGACCAAAGAACAGACTTCATTCACAAGTTAACTACTCGTCTAGTACGCGAAAACCAAGCTCTGGCAGTAGAAGACTTAAACGTGGCGGGAATGGTTAAAAACCGTAATTTGTCACGAGCAATTAGTGATGCAGGTTGGAGTAAATTCAAAACTACACTTGCTGCTAAATGTGATAAATATGGTAGACATTTAACTATAGTAGATCGATGGTTCCCTTCAACTCAAAAATGCTCATGCTGCGGAGAGTCGGGAGGTAGAAAAGAGCTAGATGTTAGGGAATGGGAATGCTTGTTTTGCAATACTATTCACGACCGAGATATCAACGCAGCAATCAATCTTCAAGAGGCGGGTGGGCAATCCGACTCATACAATAACGGACGTGGGAGCAAGTGTCAGACTACAGTAGTAGCAGTTTGTGATGAACCGTCTACCACCCCTAGGCAATTAACTTTGTTCTAGGGAATCTCCGTCCTTTAGCGAAGCGAAGGGCGGAGAGGATGTCAACATACCAAAACCAACTTTTGTTGGTGATATGGTCGTTGTTGAACATAGTTACTAGATTCAATAAAAATAACTGGTTTTTGTTGTTTTTGAGCTTGATTATTCTGTAAGCTCAATTGTTTAGTCGTCAGGCGATCGCCTAGTATCCAAATACCAGTTGTCATAAATTTAAAATAAACTATTAAATAGATAAATACAAACTCAATAAGGTAGACAAATAGTAAATTTAGTCCCTTTATTCAATTCAGATTGAACCGTAATTTGTCCTTGATGGGCATTAATAATTTGCTGACAAAGATATAATCCCAATCCTTTACCCGATCGCCTATGATTTCCTTGATGATATCGTTGAAAAATAGCTTTTTGGTCTTGAGGAGAAATACCAATACCAGTATCAGCAATTTCTATAAATATTTGCGATTTGTTTTGGTACAAGGATATTTTTATCTCACCAGCATCGGTAAACTTAATAGCATTGCCAATTAAATTAGTAATTACTCGACGCAATTCCAGACGATCGGCTTTGATTTCTTTCACCTTAGACGATATATTTGTCTCTAGTTTAATTCCTTTTTCAATTGCTAGAGGTTGAAGTTCTATAACTACTTCTTGAATTAACTGTTGGATGTTACAAGGAATCAGACTGAGAATTTTTTGCCCCAACTCATATTGATGAGTTTCTAATAGAGTATTGAGCATTGCTAGCATATTTTGATTGCTACTAACAATACTAGCCACTGCTTCTTTTTGCTCGGAATTAATCTCGCCAAAAGCTTCCTGTTTGATCAAATCTAGCATTCGGTTAGCAGCCACTAAAGGAGTACGCAAGTCGTGAGTCAGACAAGAAACAAAATTTTCTCTTTGATCGATAGTTTCTTTGAGACGCAACATCGAGCGTACTCTAGCTTGTAATTCGTCAATTTGAAAAGGTTTACGGACAAATTCATCTGCCCCTGCATCCAATCCTTCTACTAAGCTAGATTCTTCCCTTGCAGTGACTAAAAGTATGGGAATAAAAGGAATATTCTTATCTTGACGAATGCGCCGAGTAACCTCGTAGCCATCCATTCCAGGCATCATAACATCCAATAAAATCAAGCTGGGAGGGGCTTGTTTAATTTGCTTTAATGCTGTATCTCCATTATGGGCCAAAACTACTTGATGACCTTCTTGTTCGAGAGCTAATTGCACTAATAATAAATTATCAGGAATATCATCTACTGCCAGAATATATTGACCTCTAATAACTTGGGTAACAGACATTGATTAATTAAAAAGTTTTGTTAAACATATAAATATATTTAACCGTAAGTTAGTATCCATATGTTAAGCATCTAACTTGCGAGGGATTTCAATGGTAAAAGTTGAACCTTTTCCTAACTCACTTTGCACCGATATTTTACCACCCATCATTTTAACTAAAGAATCGGTAATGGCTAAACCTAAACCTGTTCCCGCGTGTTGGCGAGTAAAGCTTTGATCTACTTGACGAAAAGCTTGAAAAATTTTATCCATATTTTCCGGTTTAATACCAATACCTGTATCACTAACGGCGATCGCAATTTGTCTGAGACTTAATTCCCAAACTTTTACTTTTACTTCTCCTTCATTAGTGAACTTAAGCGCATTAGAAAGCAAATTAATTAAAGCTCTTTTGAGAAGATTAGAATCTTGAATTATAGGGCGATCGCTCAAAAAGATTTCAGTAGTTAAAGCAAGCTGTTTTTGTAGGGCTAAAGAACGCAATTCTTCTATTGTTAAGCTAACTAGATATTGAAGATCGAATTGTTGCGAATTAACTTCTAGTTTTCCTGCTTCAATCTTAGAAAAGTCTAGCATCTCGTTAATCATATCCAGTAAATTCTTACTATTATTAAAAATACGCTGTACGAGATTTTGCTGCTGCGAAGAAAGAGGATCGGGATATTGACGTAATAGCAGTTGAGAAAAACCCATAATGGCATTCATAGGAGTACGCAATTCATGGGACATGGTTGCCAAAAACTCTGATTTAAGATTATAAGATTCTTGCAGTTGAATATTTTGTAATTTGATTTGTTGCTGTTGTTTTTCTAATTCCTTATTTTTTAATACCAACAGTTCATTACTGGCACGAAGACGCTGGTTCGCCAATGCGACTGCCTGTTCTGCTTGGTGGATGCGAATCGCACTGCTAATTGCTTTAGCTAAATTATTAGGTTCAATTTTAGATTTTGCCAGATAATCTGCTGCCCCAGCTTTCATGATTTCCACAGCAAGTTCTTCGTCTCCTTGCCCAGTTAAAACAACTAGAGGTAAATTTAAATTGAGAGCTTTTATTTCGGCAATCAAATGTAAACCATCAATATCTGGCAAACGATAATCAAGTAAGACCAAATCAAAAATATTAGTCGTGTGAGAAACTGTTGAAGAGGAAAAATTAGTTGCTTGAATGTCAACTATATTGTGCTTATGATGAAGAGCATTTTCTTTCAATTTTAGTTGGATGAGTGCTTCGGCTCCATCTTTAGCTTCGGTCAATTTTACAGAAACACCAGCCTTTTTTAAAGCCCGTTTCACCGTTAGACGATCTACTTCGTCATCATCTACTAATAATATCGAAAATTGTTCCTCGCTCATTATCTGACTACTAATTACTGATTATTAAATTATGGCATTTCACACAAAGCCCAATATTTGTTGAGTGCAACCATTACCTCAGCAAAATTAGTAAAAGTAACGGGCTTGAGGATATAACCCGCCACGTTGAGATTGTAGGCTTCAATTCTATCTCTATCTTCATCCGAAGTAGTTAGAACAATTACGGGGGTACGTTTTAATTCTTCATCTGCTCTCAATTGCTGCAAAAATTCTAGACCATTCATTTTAGGCATATTAAGATCTAGCAAAACCAGCCGTCTATTTTCTGGAACTTTAGGAGGTAGATTATTATGCGATCGCAACATTTCCAGTGCCTCGATTCCATTACCCGCAAGATATAGAGGATTAGTTATTTTGTACTTTTTGAATGCCCTTTGGACATTCATGACATCAACCTCATCATCTTCTACTAACAAAATATTAATTATTCTCTCTTCCATAATTATTCAGCTTAGTTTGTAGACCTTATTGATAATTGTCGAACAAAGTCCGACTTCGTTAAGAAACTTACCTAGAACCTAAAGCCTTAATGACTAATGCCCACGTTACTCTATATATATATATAGTTTGATAGTTTGCTTACTATGCTATGTAGCGCGGAAGATTATAGTTGAATATTTTTTAGTTACAATAATATAGTAAACTTCCCCCACTTCTCAATCCTCAGCTAAAAGTAGGATCTAAACTAGTCAAATTGTTAAGAAAAAGTGTAAATTATGATTTTAATGCTAATTATGGTTAGTATTTTTGGCGTTGCTGAATTGTAATGACAAATAAGTCCTGTGTTTACTAATTCCGAACTTGAAGAATACCCAAAAGCTAAGAGCTAAGAGCTAAAAGCTACGAACAATAACCTTTTATATGACATTACTCAATCAGCAACGCCGGATTTTTTTTCCAAGTGAAATAAAAAGTGCTTCCCGAACCAAGTTGGGATTCTAGCTTTACTTGCCCCCCCTGATTTTCTACAGCTTTTTTGACGATCGCCAAACCAATTCCTGTGTTTTCTTTGATATCTCGTGCTTCTAGGGTTTGAAAAATGGTAAATATCTTGTCATGATTTTGCGGAGCGATTCCCTTGCCATTATCAGCTACAGCAAATTCATAAAAATCATTCTGCTCTTTAACTGAGATCGTAATTTTGCCACTCTGACAATCGCTGTGTTTAATAGCATTATTAATTAAATTGCTAAATACTTGTTCTAGGGGTAAGGTTTCTGTAACAAAGGTGGGCATTGTTTCTTGTATTTCAATTTCAAAGTTAGCAGGAACGTCTAATGAGTCGATTATCTCCGTTAGCATTTTCTCTACTGCTATTTCTCGAAGTTCAGATTTAACTCTACCGACGCGGGAATAAGCCAACAGTCCATTAATGAAATTTTCTAAGCGACGAACTCTACTACGCAACAGGTTCATGTTATGCCTAGTATCTTCATCGAGCTTGTCTTCTAAGTCTTCTTCGATCCATTGAGAAAGATTGGCGATCGCCCGCAAGGGTGCTTTAAGATCGTGAGAAGCAACATAGGCAAACTGTTCTAATTCTTGATTGCTTTTTCTTAGCCGTTCGCTAGCTACCAAAAGTAGATTATTCACTCGTTCTAGTTGAGTGGTACGTTGCCGTACTCTTTCTTCTAATTGATCGTTTAATTTGGCAATTTCCTGTTCTGCCTGTTTGCGTTCGGTAATATCCCGCACTGCCACTACTGCGCCCATTTTGACCCCGTTAGCATCAAGAATAGGGCTGCCGTTGGCTAAAAGAGTACGAGGCTTCCCTTGCTGGGGAATTGCCATTAATTCGGCATTAATAAATGATTCTCCTGAAAAAGCGCGAAACAAAGGGATGTCATCTTGCTTAAGATAGGTTTTGCCGTCTGGAGTGTACAGGCTATAATATTCTGCCCACTGTTCGGGGGGAATTGGCTCTTGAGGCATCCCAAAGAACTCTTGACTGGCTTGGTTGAATAAGGCTAGGATCCCATCGCGATCGCAAGCGACAATGCCATCAGAAAGATTATCGAGCATAGCTTTGATAAATACTCTTTCTTGCTCTAATTCGGTCTCTGCTTGTCGGCGTTGAGTAATATCCCGCATTGCCACTATAGCACCGATCTTTTCTCCGTAGCGATCGATAATGGGATCGCCGTTAGCAAGTAAAATCCGAGATGCACCTTGTTTGGGAATAATCATCATCTCTACATCTCTAACTGATTCCCCTTTTAAAGCTCGAAATAAGGGAATATCATCTTGAGACATTCTAGTCTTGCCATCAGGTAAATAAAGATCGTAGTATTCTGCCCACTGTTCGGCAGGAATGGCTTGTTGAGGAAGGCCATGAAATTCTTTAGTAGCCCGATTAAATAAGGTTATTATACCATCGCGATCGCAGGAGACGATACCATCGGAGAGATTATCTAGCAATGTCTTGAGAAAGTTCTTTTCTCGATCTAGTTCTGTTTCTGCCTGTTTGCGATCGCTAATATTAAGACTTGTACCAATTAAGCGATATATTTTTCCCGCTTCATCTTGGATTGGATTGAGACTAGTTAACCACCAAGTATTTTGACCTTGAAAGGGTAAACATTCTTCATAAGAAATAGTTGTTTTTAATTTCAAACATTCAAGATAGCGTTTTTCTACTGCTGCAGCTGTTTCAGGAGGAAAAATTTGTGCGGGAGTCTTGTTAACTACATCTTTAATTCCCGTTAATTTAGTAGCTGCAGAGTTAAATCCTTGATAGCGAAATGTTCGCTCCGATTCAACATCAACCACAAATATTGCTTCCTGAACGTTGTCGTAAATAGTACGGAGAAACTGTTCTTGTTGCCGAATGGTTGTTTTTTGCTGTTCTAATTTAGCAATTTGCTCTTTTAGCTGTTGATTTAT
>JASJDX010000211.1 GCA_030064975.1 Pleurocapsa sp. MO_192.B19 | reverse complement strand
AGGCTCTCCTGCCCCTGGTTATAGTACGGGACAGGCAATTCAAGCCATGGAAGAAGTAGCAGCCCAAATTTTACCCGCTAGTCTGGGTTATGAATGGACTGGTACAGCCCTAGAAGAAAAATCAGCGGGAGGACAGTCGGCACTGATCTTTGGCTTGGGCTTATTGATGGCGTTTCTGGTCCTGGCCGCTCAATACGAAAGCTATGTCGATCCGATTATCATTATGTTAACCGTACCCTTAGCAGTACTAGGAGCGATCGCAGCTATTTGGTTCCGAGCTAATATTCTCCAGGCTGGTAGTATCTGGCCGATCATTAATAATGATGTCTACGTCCAGGTTGGTTTGGTAATGCTGATCGGTCTAGCTAGTAAAAACGCAATTCTGATTGTGGAATATGCCAACCAGCTAAAAGAACAAGGACTAAATAATGTCAAAGCAGCAATTAAGGCAGGACAAGAACGTTTTCGCCCGATTCTGATGACGGCAATTTCTAGTTTGGTTGGTTTTTATCCCCTGGTTGTGGCTACTGGTGCGGGTGCATCTAGTCGGTGGTCGCTTGGTACGGCAGTATTCGGGGGAATGCTTTTTGCCACAGTCCTATCGCTATTTTTAGTTCCTTCTCTCTATATCTTGATTAAAAGTCTGGAGTCTTATTTCAAAGGCGACAAAGGCTACAAAGGCGATCGAGGTTCGGGAAATAGTTCTAATACCAAAAATGGTAGAGTTTCAGACAAGCGAGAAGCAGAAGTAGATTTGGCTACTAATTACAAGCTAGATCCCAATTCTTATTAATGAAATGTTCAACAGTAGTGCGATCGCGATTGCGGGCATATTCAGTTGAAATGTAGAAATGTAGGGTGGGCATCTTTCAATCTGTAAGTATAAGAAAGAATTATTGGTGATGCCCACCACTAATTAAATCGGGCAAGATCGGATTCAGATAATCGTTTGGTGGGCAATAAAGTATTTATTCAACCGCTGATTTATTCTTGTTATTTTTGCCATCCGAAGGCGCGATCGCTCTTACTAATGAAATCTCCAACAGTTGCTATTCTACCATTCCCGTACCCGTAGCTAAATCTAAAACCTTTTGTCCTGTTTGCAAGCTAACACATTCAACCAACTGACAAGCTAAATTGTAATGCCATTTGCCTGCTTTGCCAGTATCGTAAGTATCTTGACGGCGATCGTATACCGCCGCTACTTCTTGTTTAAATTTATTCAATTTCATAAAAATATATCAAACTGCTAATATGTCTTTCCTACAGGTTGTTTATAACAGCGATTGCTCTACCATTTTTAATTTATTTGGTTCTAATTCTAATAAATCTAAACTGCGTTCAAATATTTCATTAATAGGTAACATTTGCCCGTCAGAGGTCATAAACTTATGGTCTTTGGTGGCTTTGATAGTTGCGCCATTTTCTAAAGTATATTCAAAGACTTCTTGCTTACCGCGATCGTGCCATTGGGCGATGGGTTGAGTATAGACAAAACCATTTTTATCTACTGTATAAACATTACATTTAATTTGTTCATCAACTATTTTGCCAATTGACAACGCGCCATATTCTGCCGTCATAACCTCAGTATCATAACTAAGGCAATATTCCGCAAACTTAATCATCTGCTCGAATAGATCTTCAGCAACGTCTTTGGTTACACCATTTTTTGCCGAACCATCGATGAATTTTTCGCGATGTTTTTTCATTTCATCGACTTTTTTCTTGCCCATTGCACGGCGCAGTAAATCGGCTTCGCCTAGAGAATAACCAGCAAGTTCTTGAGCAATTTTCATGATTTGCTCTTGATAAACCATTACTCCATAGGTTTCTTTTAATATTGGTTCTAACAAAGGATGCTGATAGCTAACTTCTTCTCTACCGTGTTTGCGATTGATAAAAATATCGATCAAGCCTGCATCTAAAGGACCAGGACGATAGAGGGCAGAAATAGAAGAAATATCTTCAATACCAGAAGGTTTTAAGTCTCTAGTAATCTGTTTCATACCATCAGATTCTAGCTGAAATATACCATCTAAATTTCCCGCACGAAATAGTTTGTGAGCTTCTTGAATATCGGCGGGTAGTTTCTTTTGTTTGCCCTTGGCAATAATTTCTAAGGCTTTCTTTTCGTCTAAAGGTATCTGGTCTAAATCTAAAGCTACACCCTTTGTTTTCTCTACTAATCTAGCTGCCCGTTGAATGGTAGTCAAGTTTTTTAAACCCAAAAAGTCCATTTTTAATAGACCCATTGCCTCAACATCTTCCATATAATATTGAGTAATAACAGATCCATCATTGTTGCGTTGCAAAGGCACAATTTCATCAAGAGATTGAGAAGAAATAACTACCCCCGCAGCATGTACCCCAAAGGTTTTATTTGTCCCTTCAATGCGAATTGCCATATCAACCCAATTACGCACCGCTACCGTACCAATTTGTTCTTTATCCTTGTTATAAATCGGTACGCTGTCGTTTTCGTAAGCCTGCTTAAAAGCTACTTCGGGGGTATCATCGGAGATCATGACCTTGAGCTTGGTAGGTTTCCCTCGCACTACGGGAATCAGCTTGGCAATACGATTTTGGTCTTCAAAACTAATTCCCAGTACCCTACCCACATCCTTTAACACCGCCTTGGAAGTCATGCGGTTAAAAGTAATGATTTGGGCAACATTAGCCTCACCATACTTATCAGTTACGTATTTTATCATGTCCCCACGGCGATCGGGACAGAAATCCGTATCGATATCGGGCATGGATTTCCGTTCGGGGTTGAGGAAACGCTCAAACAACAAGCCGTGATGTATGGGATCGATGTTGGTGATCTTGAGGCAATAAGCAACTAAAGAACCTGCTGCGGAATTGTGGATCGCGATCGCATTACCAACATAGGAAGTATCTTTGGGAACTGTGATGTCGTAAATTTTCCCTGTATGGTGGAATTTGGTTGTGGATTTAATCTTGAGATAAATATAGCGATCGTCTACATATAAACTGTCGTTACGATCAAACTTTTGCTGTTTAATACCGATAGGAAAGTCGATAAAATCGGCATTCCAGTCTAATAGTTTTTTGCCCGATAGTTTGACTGAGTATTCTGGTTCCCAGTTAATATTTTGCTCGTGTTTCCTAACAATAATTGATGCCCAATAGCCAAAACGCGCTAATAATAATCTCAGTTGAGAGGCTAATACTGTAGATGTCGTAGTGTATTTAATACAGAGAGTTTTTTCTTTATTCCCTGCATGACCATCGCCCCGAAACATATAAGCAATTAAGGTCTTGATATATTCCGCTTTACCGTGAGTAATTATCTTGTGGTAAATCCTTTTATTGTTTGCTCCCTTACCGCACAAAGCAGTTAGAAACTCTCCTACAATTCGAGAGTAGCAATAAACCTGTAAAGAATATCTAGTTTGATGAGGAATAATAGTAGCTTCCAAACCAAAAATGCGATCGATTAAATATACTATCTCTTCAGCATAGTTAGTTTCATCTTTTGAGGGTCCAAAACCAACGGCACATTCTGTTTCTCCCAGTCGCGACCAGCCTTCGGCAATGTAATAACCAAGCAAACGGGCAAATTCGCAATCGAATTGAATATGACGAGAAATCTTTTGAGTTGCTAAATGATTAGTACCGATTTCATACCAAATAGATTCATTGTCGTAATATAAATAATCTTTTTCTTCGACAAAATCTAAAAGGTCGAAAGTAATTTCTGATTCTGCGGAAGGAACTCTAGGAAATACCACAAAATCATTTTTCTTTAGCTTTCCTGCTTCGATCCACTGTAAAGAATAATTTTCAAACGGCTTAGGAATACAGTATCGATTACAAATCGGTTTGCATACAGTAGCGGTCTTAGCAGTATCTACTACACAGTCTTCCGTCTTAACCGCCCAAATTTTATGATCTTGAGTTAAAGATAATTCCAGATTGCTGACTTTTAATTTAACTACTTCTTCGTCGCAATCATATTCATGTTTGTGGGTAATTGTCTGTAGGTTTCCCTGGTGGGTAATTACTTCTTGTCCGACTTCGATATCTTTAATAGCGACTTCTTTACCGCTAGATAACATTACCTGAGTATCCCCTAAAACACACCCCCTTCCTGGTCCTACTGGGATATCATTATCTCTAGCGTATTTAATATAGTCCCAAACCACCAAAAAGTAAGTAGAAAATCCCTTTTCCTGCATTACCTTCAGTTCCACTTCCAGCCGTTTCATATACTCTTCAGGAACTTCGGTATGGTTGCGACACTTGAGTCTTTCTAACAAACCCTGGCGAGTAACTTCTTCTAGGTAACTATCGGCAGTGTGTCCCGCAGGTACGGGATAATCTGGAATACGAGGTTCGCCTAAAATGTTGTAGGGTTGAACCTTGTCGGCTACTTCTACGGTATTTGCGATCGCCTCTTCGATAATATTATCTTCTAAATGATCGCGAAACAGCAGCCTCATTTCATCGGCAGACTTAAGATACTCCGTACCGCTATAGCGCAACCGCTTGTCGTCGGTAATTTGTTTGTTGGTTAAAATACACAACAATGCGTCGTGTGCTTCCACATCGTAACAGGAAATAAAGTGAGAGTCGTTAGTAGCAACAATCTTGATTCCCAACTTACGGGCAATATTAATAATTGCCACATTCACCATCCGATCTTCTGGCGATCCGTGATCCTGAATCTCTAAATAATAGTCATCGCCAAATAAATCCTGATACCATTTAGCCACCTTTTCCGCGTGTTCTAAATTTCCCTTCAAGATCGCCTGGGGTACTTCTCCCCCTAAACAAGCACTGGTAACGATCAACCCCTCATGATACTGTTGCAATAACTCCTTATTAATACAAGGACGAGCAAAGATACCGCTACCCTGATAACCTTTGAGGTGGGAAATCGTGGTTAGTTTAACTAAATTCTTATATCCTTGAGTATTCTTTGCCAATACTACCTGATGATACTTGCGGTGGCGTTTCTTCTTCTCGGTAATATTGACCTCAACGTCCCCATTGATAACATACATCTCATTACCAATAATCGGCTTGATCCCCTTCTTGCGACACACCTTAATCAACTCGATCGCGCCATACATCACCCCATGATCCGTCAGGGCGATCGCTGGCATATCCAACTCCAAACAGCGATCGATTAACTGGGGGATCTGGGATGCACCATCAAGCAAGCTATAGTCACTATGGATGTGTAAGCCAACAAAAGACATATTTTCAGTTATCAGTGAGCAATAAACAGTTATCAATTATCAACGATTTTCTTTCCTTGTGGGGAGGGGGAGTAAGAATATTTAATTTAGACTGGAGGGAGGGTAGGGCGATCTTTTAAATAATCATTAATCTGCGAAACTATCTGTTCTAGATCTTGGCGATCGCACATAACACCAAAACAATATATTGTAATGGCGATCGCTTTATCGGGTGTAGGGCAATTTTCTATCTCAAATGCGATCGCTCGTGATGGGTGTTAGGCGATCTTAAAATCCACTGGACATATAATAAATAAAAGAGATTCAAGTAAAGACAATGGAAGCGATTTCCGTACCCAAGGGATTTAAGGTAACTCCAGAACAATTCGATCTGCTAGCTGATGTCGAACAAATAGCCCGTATGGAGTTAACTAAAGATGGAGAATTGATCGTTATGAGTCCTACTGGTGGTGAGTCAGGTAGAAAAAATTTTAATTTATATTTGGATTTAGGGAATTGGAATCGTCAAACAAAACTAGGCGAGGCGTTTGATTCTTCAACTATATTTGTTTTACCTAATGGTGCCAGAAGAAGCCCAGATGTTAGCTGGATAAAAAGCGCTCGCTGGAGTCAGCTTACCCAAAAGCAAAAAGATGGTTTTCCTCCCCTTGCACCTGATTTTGTCATTGAGTTAGTAAGTCCCAGCGATTTAAAGAATCAAAGATATGAAGACTTACAAGTGAAAATGCAGGAATACTTAGATAATGGCGTAAGACTTGGTTGGTTAATTGAACCTAACGCCAAGACAGTAGAAATATATCGTCCCAACCAACAGGTAGAAGTTTTAAATAATCCTCAAACTTTATCAGGAGAAAATGTATTATCTGGATTTGTTTTAGATTTAAGTGAGATTTTTTAGAGATTTTAAAATGAATGACTTATTAGAAATGGCGATCTAAAAACTATAAGAAATACAATCGCTCTTAACAAGTGTAGGGCGATTTTTTGTTTTGAATGCGGTCGCTTGGATGAAGGTAAGGCGATCGTCCTGCTTTAACCTAATTTCCTATTCTTTCAATATTAATCTTTTAAAAAATCTTGTAACTGAAATTGAATTGCAATCGCTTTTACAATCTCTTGCCAATAATCATCTTCTAAAGTTCCTATTTTAGATTTAATTCTGGAACAATCTACTGCTCTAATTTGGCTAAAATGTAGTCCTCGTTCTCGATCTAAATTGTTTATGGGTGTTGGTCGAACATTAACTACAAAAGGATAATTTCTCTTAGCAAGAAAAGGAACAACAATGGTCAAAGAACTTTGCTTGTTTCCCAAATCATTTTGCAATATCAAACAGGGTCTAGTTTTCTTGGCCTCAACTCCTGTTGACGGATCTAGTTCTACCCACCAGATTTCTCCACGCTTATAAATCAGATTACCATTAGGCATCTTCAATACCGTCTCCTGTTGTACATTCCCAAAGTTGTTTTTCGGAATGAAACTCAGGATCGTTTTCTTGATCTATATATGCTTGTTCTAATAATCTGTTTTCTTCTTCTTGTTTGTGCTTTGCAATCAAATCGTTGATGTAGGCACTGCGATTATTGGTTTTTGCTTGAAGATACTGATACACGGTGTCTTCAAGACTGATAGTAATTTTTTGGGTCATCTTTAATCTGGTATTAATTAATAGTATTACTATCCGATCTTACTATAATGTTCAAAACTATGCGATAAGCCTACTCTTCGAGAATGCTTCGCATAGGGCATGGCTTCGCTACGCAACCTACATCACCCGAAGATCCTAATCTCGCGATCGCTTCGATGGTAATTATCGCTTTACCAGCAATTTAACCAAGGGCGATCGCAAACTGCTGTAGTAAATAATCATAAAAACTTTCTTTGTCTACCCGAGTCATCACTTTGATTGATTTTCCCCCAGCTTGAAAAATAGTTCTTCCTTGACTCGTACCAGAAATCACAATATCTGTTTCTCGTTCGACTGTTTGATAAAGTTCGGGTCTAGCTAAATAAGCGGTTGCTAAAATATCCCAGCAGTAATAATTTTGTGGAATTGCTAGGGCGTAACACATTCCGACTAAATCTGAAAGGGGGTAGTGACGTTGTTTGGTCAACCGACGAATAAACTCTGGAGTTACAGGGACATTATTGGTAAGATCGAGGGGACAGAGGGTAATGGGAATCTGAGTATCCCAAATATACTTGGCTGCAAGACAATCCCAAAAAACATTCCATTCTGCCGAACCATCATGCTCTAGGGCAAAGGCTTTTTCTACGTTTCCCGGTACATTTAAGGCTCCTCCCATCCAGACAAGTTCGGCAATTTGATTGACTATTGTTGGTTCGGAAGCGATCGCTGCTGCTAATGTAGTTAACGGGCCAGTCAACAACAGAGTTACAGGTTCGGATGCAGCTTGTAATTGCTCGACGATAAATTCTTGTCCCGTTCTGGTTGCTAGGGGTGTCTGAAGTTGCTCTCGCTCGTTAAGAATCGGAAAATGATCGATAATAGTACAGTCGCGACGAAAATCAGGGGGAAAAGGATTTAAACCTCTCACCGTGCTTTCAGCCACAGTTATGTCAGTACGTCCCATTAAGTCTAATATTTTACGACTGACGCTAACCGCAGCATTAGCATAACAGTCCGCAGGAGTTATAACTACCCCCAAGGGCTCTATTTCTGTCATGGTCATCAACAACATCAAAGACAAAAAATCATCTATTGCTCCGTCATGATCCATTAACACCAGTTTTTTAGACATGATTGAAACTCAAATTATTCTGTGTCTGGTTCGTCTAAATGTTCTGCTACTGACTGATATAGATCTAGTACATGATGATCCAATAAACGATAGTAGACTTTTCTACCTCGTTTTTTATAGCTTACTAATCGTAGCGATCGCAATGTGCGTAGCTGATGAGATACTGCTGACTCACTCATTTCTAGAAGAGTTGCCAAATCACAGACACACAAATCTCGTTTAGCTAACAAAGATAAAATTCGCAAACGATTAGCATCCGCAAGTAGACGAAAAAACTCCGCCATCTGTTGTGCCTTATTTAAACCAAGAGCATCCTGGCGGAGATCATCTAAATCGTTAAGGTCAACAGAATGATTTGGCTGACAAGTAGGAAGGTTTTGAAACTTAGCTGTTGACATGGAACTTGAATTTCTGCAAAAACTGTCTATAGTTTGTTTGTTTAGCCAACATTGAGCTTATTTGTTATCGAATTTAGCCACAACCACAGCCTGACATCTTGCAGCCTTTTTCATTTACATGACCATTGGCACAAGCTTCGCAACAGTAATATTTGTCGCCTTTTTTAACTGCATCTTCTACAGAGATTTCACAGGAACAGCGATCGCAAGCGCATTTTACTAAACTAGCGTTAGTCATTATATTTTCCTCATATTTGATTATCAACTATATACATTATATATGAACATATATTCAGATGTTTACTTCAGTCAAAATTAATTTTATTGAAGGGTTGCAAGATGAATAGTAAGTTTGCTACATTAGTTTAACGCCATAGAAAGCAAGCCAGGATAGCTCAGGTGGTAGAGCAGAGGACTGAAAATCCTCGTGTCGGCAGTTCAAGTCTGCCTCCCGGCATCTACTGTACATGTACAGTGACTAATTATTTGTCGTTAGAGACAGATTACTGTCATTGGGGCAAATTGTCTGTCGTCGAGACTAATTGTCGTCTTCTAAATAGAGGTGACAAGTTAATGTCGTTCGTAACAAGCTATTTTATTTCTGTACTTGTTTGATAGAGTTTTCAGTCCTCTGCTCCTTTCAATCCATCCTAACATTTACTAAAAAACGTAACTATCCCCATCTGAAATGGTCGTTGAGACGCATATGTCTTTAATTCCAATCCAGCTCTTTACAACTTTCAACCCATCCCAGTCTGAAATGGTCGTTGAAACTTTACAGGGTAAAACTTAATTAGGCTGATTTTTGGTTCCTTTCAACCCATCCCAGTCTGAAATGGTCGTTGAAACCAAGTTTTAGCAATTTTTACATTCGACCATTTGCCCCTTTCAACCCATCCCAGTCTGAAATGGTCGTTGAAACTCGAGAGAGCCGTCCCGTTTGAGACGGCGATAAAGTTCTTTCAACCCATCCCAGTCTGAAATGGTCGTTGAAACTTCTAGCAGTTGGGGAATGGTGTACCCTAAGGGGACTTTCAACCCATCCCAGTCTGAAATGGTCGTTGAAACAGTATTAGCTACAATCTCAATATAGTAATGATTTCAGAGACAGTTTTGACAAACCTCTTGAATTTCGCCTAACATCGCCTCAAAAAGAAAACTATGACCACTTCGTAAAATCCAGTAAAGCTTGGTATACATGGCTTTTATGAATTTGTCGAACCTCCCAGGGATTTCGCCCACGCTTAGGTTCGCCAAAAAAGAGAAAAAATAAGGATAGATTCCTCCTTGCTCGGAGGTGATTCAGTAGCGATCGCTGTAGTATATCTACACCACTTATTGCTGGGGGCGCACCTTATTCCTATCAAAAGATAGCAGCATCAGGGCGGACAGCTACCAGGGTCAGAAAGCATTCTATCTACCGACAGTAAAACTAACCCACATTTAACATAGCTCAGAGGTTCAATAAGAACATGACCTACGGCGCGATTGATTTGTCAAATATTGTATTTAATTTTCAAGGTTCTAATCAATTGTTTCTTAAGAATTATTGCGCTCGCCATAGGCACGAAGGGCAACTTCTTTGGCTTGTTCAATTGGGCTACCGCGAATAGGTTGTTTGCTTTCTTCAATCACTATTCCTGCTTGAGCTGCTAGAGCTTTGACATGGTCAATTAATCTGCCATAGCTCCAATTATGAATATTAGTTCGGTATTTTTTGGCATATTCCTTCTGTTTTTCAATGCAGCCAGGAATTTTGGCTTCTGCTTTTACTTGGACTTCTGTTTGAATAATTTCTCTAATATTTTCTATTTTGGGAACAACAATACTTCCTACTTGATATTCTTTGGCCAACTCGACGATCGCTTTAGCTAAAAGACGGTCGATATATTGTCCTAATTCTGATTCACCAAATTTATTATCAGCATGGTGTCTTTGAGCGACATTTCTTTTGTGAGAAAGTATATGTTTTTGCTGTCTTTGACGATTGAGCAGATGATAGTTTTTTCCTAATAATTGTTTGGTACTACGGTAAGCAATTGCCTTCTTGGTTATGCCATCAACTATAGCTACAGTCGCAGGTTTATCTAGTTTAATTGCCACTCCTAACAGAATATTAGATTTGCCCCTATACAAAGGTTTATGGGGACGAGGGAAAGGATTATTGATTCGCGCTAGAGATGTTTGTTTTCGTTTGATAAATGCTTGCTGTTTTTGATTGAGATCGTCTTTTTCTTTCATTTTCGTCAACGTTTTAGCGATCGCTTCAGCTTTCTTTTGACGAATTACATCTGTTCCTTCAGCAGTTAGTAATAATGTTTCCAAAGTACAGTAGAGCCCACATTCAGCAGGTTCGTCCTCAATTTGAATAATTTTCTCTTTACTTAAAATCAAAAGCTATATTCCGCAAAGGTTTCAGGGATTTGAACCTGAAGATCATTAAGCCGAGCTTCATTCTCAATTAGTCAAGCTTTTTGATAATAGCCGAAATTGCGATCTCCTGGTTTCCCATAGTGTCGTAAAAAATATTCGATATCTAAGTTAACCTGCCGAATGTGGGGTAGAGAATAAGACGATTTACATTCCAAGGTTTCCCTTGTCCTTGCCCCTCCTGCCAAGCTATTCTCGAAGAACGCAAAGCTAACAATGCACCTGAATGATTATTCTTACTAGATTTTTTGACTTCTTGCTCGTCGAAGAAGCGTTGAAATAGAGAAAGTTGTCGTTTATTGCCATAAATTTGAAAAGTATACTTGCCTATGAATTTTTCTAATCCATTAAATTTAACGTTAAGACGACCTTTTTCATTCTTACCCCATTTCGTATCTTCATTCGATTCATAGGCAATAGGATAAGGAATTGACTTGGATTCAGTTAACAGTATGTCCTGCCAAGATTTTGCTTGAGCTTCATCTTGAGGAACTTGAGTAGCAGCAGTAAATAGTGTGTTTAACCATTTTTGCCCTGTTAAATCTCTTCCTTGAGGAGCTTTGCCATTCAGTTTTTTTATCAGACGCTCAATTTTTATTTCTGTCTTACGACGGCGTTTAGCCAACTTTTTGGGATCTTCAGGTTTTTGTCGTACTTTGCAGCCATTTTTGAGTAGGAAGATTATCGCACTGCGGATAAAAGTATCTTCCGTGTCGTCGTATAAATTGAATAATTGACTAGAAATACTTCTATCTTCCTCATTTAGATCGTTGCTAAGAATTTGAGTCGCTTGAAGTTTAATTTCCTCTAAAGTGCGATCGCATTCTGCCACTAATTCATCATCGCTTTTTAACATTGATAGCCAACGTTGCTGTCCTTGCAATTGATACATTAAACTTCGCTGAAGCTTAAGCCAAGATTTATAGATATATTCGACTAAAGAAATGGCAGAGGAATAAAATCTTCCTGGTTGAGCAACATATTGTGGGTTAGTTTTTAAAACCTGACAAAGATTCTTGACTGTGCCAAGGGGAATTGTCCCTTTCATTTTCCAAGTTTCAAGGTCAGGATGGGCTGCTAATTCTTTTAATAAATTATTGATTAACGGGGTATTTTTCTCTGCCATCAGTTGCCATAGTTGACGGCGAGTTTCTTCTGGTGCTGTTAGACGGCATTGAATAGTAATGATGCTCATAAATAAAACTATACAACAAGGAGCACACAATGTGTTCTTAAAATTAATATTTTTTCATATTATATTTCTCTCTCATGGCATCATTGTTAGGAATGAGAATTAAATAACATCCAAAAATAGACAGAGTAATGATAGTGTGAATTGATCTAGTGACCAAATTTTGAGAGAGATGAATCCCTATCGAGCAGAAGTAGAACAACAAATGCAACAGTTTTATC
>JASJDX010000210.1 GCA_030064975.1 Pleurocapsa sp. MO_192.B19 | reverse complement strand
CTCGCGATCGCTTTAACCAAATTTATTTCCACTGCCTAGTTTAAAATTCTCACACTCCCTAATTTGACTGCACTTGACAGATTGTACTTTTTCTTAACTTGTCACCAATGGCTATTAGATATACGCTAATCACGCATAGAATTTCAACCTATGCGTGATTAAAAACTCTCGAAACTTTAGGATTATGCGCCAACAGATTCTTTAGCAGCGTACATTACTTCTAAAGTAATTTCGGCAAAACCGCGATCGCGAGCAAATTTTTCGGTATTGCGCTTGACTTTTCCTCGGACAAAACCAGGAATTTTAGCTAGTTCGGCTTTGGCTTCTTTATTCCAGTTCAAATCAGAATCTGCTGAGATGCCTTTAGTAATAACTTCTTTGGTATCGTGTCCACCAAAGATTTCCAAGAGATGATCTTCCATTCCCAAGGTGAAAGAGTTGTAAACTAAGTCAGCAATTTGGTTAGTACCTTCGTAACCCATAAATGGTTTATAACCAATGGGGAAATTCTGAATATGAATTGGTGCAGCAATTACACCACAGGGAATATCCAAACGCTTACCTACATGACGTTCCATTTGTGTACCAAAGATTGCCGCAGGTTCGTGACGAGCGATCGCATCACCAATTGCACCATTATCATCACTGATTAGAACTTCATCACAATATTCACTTACCTGTTCTCTAAACCAATCTTCATCATATTTACAGTAAGTCCCAGCCAAGACAACTTGAATACCCATTTCTCTAGCTAAGATCTTGGTCA
Source organism: Pleurocapsa sp. MO_192.B19 (assembly GCA_030064975.1). Lineage (GTDB taxonomy): Bacteria > Cyanobacteriota > Cyanobacteriia > Cyanobacteriales > Xenococcaceae > Waterburya. Next base: position 11,480 of record JASJDX010000210.1, on the reverse strand, counting down.
TTGCTACTGCGTGAGTATTGTCGCCAAACACTACAGCTTTTTTCCCTGTGAGATTCTGACAGTCAATGGAACGGGAGAACCAAGCAGCCTGGGAAACATAGAGGGTTTGGTTATTGATATATTCTTCGTAGTCTACTTCTGCGCCTTGAGCATTAAGCACCTGCTGAATTTTGCGAATACAGCGTGCGGTTTCTACTACTCCCATGGGTGAAATATCCACATAAGGCATCGAAAATTCCGACTCTAAATATTCTGCTGCCATTAAGCCTAATTCACGGTAGGGAACAAGATTAAACCAAGCACGGGGTAAATTTTTCAGATTATGTACCGAAGCACCTTCAGGAATTACCTCGTTTACTTCAATTCCTAAGTCCGCCATGAGGCGTTTTAATTCAGTGCAGTCGTGTTGGTTATGGAAACCCAAGGTAGAAATACCAATAATATTTACCGAAGGTTTCTCGGTTTTATCTGTTAGTAACTGGTCTTTTTTCCGTGCCTTCTCAATATAGTATTTAACGACTTGATGTAGAGTGCGATCGGCTGCTTGCAGTTCATTGTAACGATAGTGGTTTACATCCGCTAACATCACATCTCCTTGGGTATCCATTTCCGCACGACTAACAAAGTTCTGTAAGTCTTCTTGCAAAATACTAGAGGTGCAGGTGGGAGTAAGCACAATCAAGTCTGGACGTTCTTCTTTATCTTTGCGGGTAATGTTATCCACCACTTTTTCTTGTGAGCCCCGGGCTAAAACATTCCGATCTACTACACTAGCAGTAACAGGGGTAAAGTTTCGCTCTCTCTCTAACATCGATCGCATGACGTTAAAGTAATCATCCCCTAAGGGAGCGTGCATAATGGCATGAACATTTTTAAAAGAACTAGCAACTCTTAGCGTGCCAATGTGTGCAGGACCAGCATACATCCAGTAAGCCAACTTCATGTGTCTTATCTCCTAAAATTGATGAAATCGATTCCGATATTCGGCAAGAAAATAACGGTATGTAACAACGGTATGTACAGAAAACATTGGTTCTGATTGTCCCAGAATTAGGTAGAGGAATGCGACTTACTCTTTTATTGAAAAATAGCAGTATTAATAGTTGATAGAACTCTCTTAGTGGCTATCTTTGAGGTTTTTTTCTGAGGATATTTTATGAGATTTTAGAGCAATAAATCTTAATGTCTGTTGAGTTAAAGCTTAATGATTTTATCTGAGTTAAAACAGATTAAACACAATTATTAGAAGAATATTAAGAATGTCTTAATTGAGTTAGGACTATATACTCATTTCCTCAGCGTATGTTAACCTTGATCATAATATTCTAAAATTACGGTTAACCTTACATGAATATATGGGGAAAAAGTTGTAAAATTAGAAATAATAAGCCCAAAAGCGATTTTATATAGAATGGTAGAGGTTTCATAACCCTAGGGCGAAGATAATAAAAAAAGTAACATTAAGGTTTTCCTAAGGAGTCGTTTATCCGATGGACTATATAGAACAATTACTTGATAAACTAAAAGATTTAGCTCAAAAGCTAATTGAGATCTTGCTAGGACCAGAAGCTGAGCCAGAAAAAGAGGCAATTCCTATTCCAGTTGATGATCGCCAGCGCCGTCGTTACCGTTAATCAACTATTGAGCTTTATTGCCTGATCTATCTTGTCTAAAATAAGCATACTAGTTTTGCATGGTCCTAACTTAAATTTATTGGGGCTAAGGGAGCCTGAGATTTATGGGTCAACAACTCTAGTTAAGATTGATGAAATTCTAAAGTCGGATGCTCAAAAGCTGCAAGTTAGTGTTACTTGCTTGCAGTCTAATCATGAGGGTGTACTGGTAGATAAAATACATAGTGCCAGAGAACAACAGCACCAAGGAATTGTGATTAATGCGGGTGCTTATACTCACACTAGCGTAGCTATTAGAGATGCTATTTCTGCTGTGACAGTCCCTACTGTGGAAGTTCATTTAAGTAATATCTACACTAGGGAAGAATTTAGGCACCACTCTTACATTGCTCCAGTGGTCATAGGGCAAATTAGCGGTTTTGGCGTAGATAGCTATCGCTTAGGATTAAAAGCTTTGGTTAATTATTTGAGTTAGTTAATAGCTCTTAGCTATTGATCAAAGTAGATTTATCTTATACAGCCCTCTAAATCCCCCAACAGCATAATTGGGGGATTTTTCAAATAAATTGTAGGAATTTAGCGATTCCAGATATTTTCCCACCACGGCATCAGTTCAGCCTCGACGAACTCAATGCGATCGCGAATTTCTGCGATTTTCCAACCAGTTAAATTAGCAAGGGTTTTAGCTTCACGTTCTTGTCTATCTCTAACTGATTGTTGGTATTCTTTGCCAACCTTACAGGTAATATCTCCTTCAAACGGATGACGTATTACATATCTGCCTTGGAATAAATTGCGATCGCTAGTCTCTTGAAATTTGAGATCTTCGGGGAATTTATCACGACCATAGCGGACATGAAGACGGGTAATAAATACGTTACTATTACCGAAGAATCGAGTATTAGGATTAGCAGAAGTCGAATTAAGCCAAAATACTCCAGCTTCTTTTAGTTCCTCTTGGTTTAGAGGTTCAGCCGAACAAGGATCGCAACTTCCCATATCCCAAGCATATTCTAAGAAAGCCACCTGTCTGTTTTCTTTCTCATAAGAATTTTGAAACATAGCTGTATAAAAGTCCTTAAACTCCTCTTTAATAAACTCAGGCACTTCGCTATCAGAGGGAACTTTGACAGTACGGTAATTAGTTAGTTCTACTTGTCCTTTAGGAGAAAGCAAATAAACAATCAAATCTTGGTCGCCCTGAGCATTCATCATCCCTAAGCGGATAGGTAACATAAACTTAGGAGATTCATAAGCAATAGAAATTGGTCTTAGTTTCTCAAAACCATTAATGTCATATTCTTCCAGGTTTACTTTTGCCACAAAGAATTTAAGATTTTGACGAATATAAGGCTGGAGTAATTCTTTTGCACCTTGAGGAATTTTATAATCATTTTGAATTAGCCAAGTTTCCAAACCATCAGATTCTTTGGCACTGAGGATCACAATGTCATATTCCCCAACACTAAATTGTTCTTCTACTGTTACCCCTAAATCTGCTGCTGCTTTTTTCTGAATAGATGATCGTGCAGCTTGTGGTGCAGTGCTAAATGCTAAATCTTCTTCATAAGCTCTAATATTACAAGGATCGTCATCGAAATACTCTACTAATCTTGGCGCACTAAAATCATCAAGTCGCTGCAGAATCTTAGCTTCTCCCACATGAACCTGTTCTTCTTTGAGAATTACTGGCACAGGTACAACCATAGCAAAGTCTTTAACCTCTCCTTGATAGTCGTTGGACATGGTTAAAACTGTCCTGTCTCCATCTCTAGCGATGATTACTTGAGAAGCTTGGTTGTAAAGGCTGCTATCGGCTTTAGCTACATAAAAGCCACAGAAAGCCAGTGCGGGTTTGATGCCGAAGATTAGAATTATTCCTGTCAATATACAGGAAAACAGAATGCGTAATATTTTCATGATTGATACTAAATAAGGTCTTACGTGAATTAAAAAGGCTTTATGTCCACGTTATGTTGTGTAAAATCTATCTTTAAAACCAAAACTTAGACTGGGGGAAAATTCCCCCAGACCGACGGACATCACAAGGGGGCGAGGCAACCTCAACCCTCGTGTCCTAACCTTTTGGGTAAAAATTACACCTGTTAAGAAGCAGGAAAATAAAACTCTGAGTATTTTCATGATGAATTATTGGTTGTCGTAGGGGCGGTTCGCGAACCGCCCCTACTAGACACGAAATTGTGATTTGGTTGGGTTGACGAGTTAGGTTGTAATCTGTAATTTGGTTTCCCGCAACCAATTAAAACGAGGTGCAGACCAAACCATATCCAACAAAACTGTTAGAGGGGAAATAATAAATAACGACCAGAAAATTGCTGTGGAGAGATAGAAATAGTGTTGCAAAATAAAGGTGGAAATTGCGATCGCGCCACTCCAAACCAATCTTCCTTTCTGGGAATTGGGAATCGATCGCGGATCGGTCAACATAAATAAAGCAAACAGCAGCAAACTACCACTCATAAACTGATGTTGCCAAACATCCCAACTCCAACCCAGCCAAAAGTTACGAACGGCTTCTAAGCCACCATAGGAGAACAGAAAAGCGATCGAGGTATCCCAACGACCAACTTGTTTGAGAACAACACCCCCCAAACCCAGGAATAGTAAAAGATACCACCAATCTGTTCCCCATTGACCAGGAGAAACCCAAGCATCGTTAGTTAGAGTTACAGCAGAGATAATGCCGAAGTTGGCGGGGTTAAAGAAGTGTTTATCGTGGTGACGAAAGAGAAACTTACTAGAAATAGCTAAAAAACTGGCGATCGCCATTGTCTCAGGACTATTACTCCGCAGTAGGAGACATAAACCCAAGGAAGTAATTAAGGCACTACGGAGAGAAGTGAATACTTTGGGACTGATTAGGATATTTAATTCACTATAGATATTAGTCAGGGTATATTCACCACTGCGTTTGGCATATTCAACCACAGATGATAGCAACCATTGGGTAATTAAACAGCTAGCAACCACTACCAAAATCAAGTCAGGTTGAACTGTCCAATCTCTAGTACTGACACCTAAAAGTAAGAATAAACCAAGAAAAATAATTTGAGTTACGCGAGCATCTTTAACTAGCATTGATTATTAATACATAACAACTCATCAATGCCTCTAGTATGTCCGCTGCGGTTTAAAAATAGGGCTAGGTTACCGTTTTTGTAACATAGCTATCAGCTAGTAATTTCTAAAGAATTATCTTCTAGTTCCATATTTTTCGCCATACGGTTTTGTTTACGGATATGAATCAGAAAAACTACTAAAGAATAATAACTGTACACCCAAAATCCAATGTATATCAATAAAATTAGCCAGGATTCAGGACTATCTAAATCTAAATTGAAACTAGATTCATCAAACTGCATTGGACTTACCTTGTAAATATCTCTTATTTTAAGTTAACCCATCTTCACGATTTTCCATGTTTTGAGTAATACCAATTAAACAACAATTTAGGTTCAATTACTATTTGTCTTGTTTATCTAAAAATTGATTTAGTTAATTGCGGTTAATCAAGGGCAAATTTTCTTAAACTAGATAAAGAAGAGAAATATAAGTTTAAAAGTAAATATGACAGATAATACTGCACGCGATCGCTTTCGCGCCGCCTACGAAAACCGTTACACTTGGGATAGCAATTTCCCTGGGTACACTACTAAACTCGAACTCAAACAAGGGGAAGAAGTATATACAGCGGATATTAAAGTTAACAGTGATTTGTCTGTAGAAGTTACTGGCATTGAAGACGAAAAAGTCTCTGAAAGCGTTTATAATCACATGAGAGATGTGATAACTCATCGCAAACGCAACACTTTTGAAAATGCTCACGGCAAAAATACTTTTACCTTAGGAGAAGAAGATTCTTCTGGTGCAGTAGAAATCTTGGTTAAAGGGGACTCTATGGGGTCTAACTATAAAATTCGCGGCACAGAAATCTGTCAGGTCAGCCGTGTCATGGGTCCTATGGCGTTTGTCATTAACACTAACGACAGTCTGGATACTGGCGAAGGTTATATTTCTACTGGTTATAACGCGATTTTCCGCGACTCGAAAACTAATGATTTAAAAGCCAAACGAGAGTTTAACGAAAGCTATGAAAAGTTTGGTAAGTATTATCTGCCTAAACATCAGGTAATTGAATCTATTGATGCCGATAGCGATAAAATCACAACTGAATTTATTTTCTCTGAAACCAAGTTATTAGAACCCGCAGTAGTCGCATAAGCTGTTGCATAATAATCAGGATTCGCGAATAACCCCTACTAGTGTAATATCACGCTAGGATCAGTTTATAGTAAACAAATAAATCAACTAAATAAACTATGGCATTAGCATTAACTCAGGATAATGTAGAAACCGTTTTAGACGAACTACGTCCTTTTCTTATGGCTGACGGCGGTAACGTCGAATTAGCTGAAATCGAAGGTCCAATCGTTAAATTAAAACTACAAGGTGCTTGTGGTTCTTGTCCCAGTTCAGCAATGACTCTCAAAATGGGTATTGAACGCCGTTTGCGGGAGAAAATTCCTGAAATTGTGGAAGTTGAACAAGTAATGTAAGAGGATAAAATATCCAAAATGGGGGATTAATTGATTTTGTCCCTCATTTTTTTATTGCATTTCTAAGTTTCTCATTTTGATTAAAAATATCAATTAAACATATAAAATGATAGGCTATCGACGCTGGAGTTATTTATTACTTATTGCCAGCTTGTCTTGTATAGTTTTTGCAACTATATCTCCCTTTAAATTTGTAATTTCGGCACAATTATCTGGGAATTTTGTACTTAAGGAATTTCATTTCTCCAGCAGTATTAAAGATTATTGGCGGAATATTCTTTTATTTATTCCTCTGGGAATTAGTTTAGGGGCAATTATTACTGGGGAACACCAGTCACCGCAGGCATCGGAGGGGCTGTCTCTTGAATCGCATTCAAGAGTTTATAAGCCCCGTTCGTTTCACGGCGGTGTAACGGTGACTGCGGAAGGCAGTCAAGCGCAAGCCCTGCCTTTGCAAGGCAGGGAACGCTTGACTCAAAAGCTACAAAAACCTGGGATAGTATTAATAATTTGTTGTTTAGCTAGTGCTATTTTATCCACCACTGTTGAATTAACCCAAGTTTTTCTACCCAGTCGTATTTCTAACTTCACAGATATTATTTACAACACTGTAGGGGGGACTTTAGGGGCAAGTTTGTATAGTTGGCGCGATGAAATTATGAAGTTTATTAGTGCCATCTTTACTTGTAACCCCAGTAAGCTAAATTTAAAATCTTTAGTGATAGTAATATTCAGCTATTGTTCAATGGTTATTTTGGCAATTTGGGTATTACTAATTAGTGTTAATCTTACTAATTGGGATAATGATTATTATCTAGCAATTGGCAATGAGGTTACAGGCGATCGCCCTTGGAATGGCTCTATTACTAGTTTGTATATTAGCGATCGCAGTTTAAATTCTTCAGAAGTAGTTCAAGCATTTGAGCATACTCATTCATATTTTTCTCAGTTACCTAGTTTAGTTACAGCTATAGTATTTCAGGATAACCAAGAATCCTATCAAGATCCTAGGGATTTAAAACTTCATAATCCTGATTTAGAATGGCAAACAAAATCTTTTTTATCTGAGAAGAAATACAAATTTAATGAGTTACCCAAAAATATTAGTGTAAATAAAAAAATACATCAAAATCAAACCGTATCAGTAAACTCAAAACAATGGTTAAAAACAAAATATCCTGCAACTTCATTAATTCAAAAACTCAAAACTACTAGTGAGTTTACCTTGAGCTTAATTGTTGGTACTAATCAAATTAATCAAACTGGACCAGCTCGAATAATAGCTTTATCTCAAGATATATATAGTTGCAATCTGATGATTGGGCAAGAAGAAACAAATGTAAGTTTTCGTTTGCGAACTCCCATCACAGGAGACAATGCTAGCCAACCAGAATTTATCATTCCTAATATTTTTATCGATCAAAATTTACATCAAATATTAATTACTTTTGCCCAAAATAAATTAACCTTTTATATTGATCGGTTGAATAATCAATATTCTTTTGAGTTTAAACCAGCTACTAGTTTTTTAGCATATCTCCCTTGGACGATTACACTATGGCAACTTAATCTGCAAAATTTTAACCTCTTAAAATATCAGTTGACACTTTATGGAATAATTTTTATACCTTTATTGTTATTGATTGTTATTTTGGCATCTTATTTAAAGTGTCAAAAATCATCAAAAATATAAAAATAATTTAATTTTTTGCTGGCGAACTACTATCACAGGAGAAACGGCTGCTTATCCAGAATTTATTATTCTTAATGTATTCAACGCTCATAATTTACACCAAATACTGGTTACTTTATCTCAGAAAAATCAACCTTTTACATTGACGAATTACAGCCGTTTTCAGTTGAATAGACTGTGTTTTTAATAGCATAATTATTATGCCCTTAGCTATCTTATTTAATACATTACTATTGTATTTTAAAAATTCAAAATTATCATAACGTGATAATTAAACTATAGATTGTATCTGAGTTCAAAACCTAACAACAGCTTATAAACAGGCAAGTTTAAAACCAATCTTTATCCGTAGAAGATGGTGTAGATTTTTTATTTTTAAAGCCAAAGTTTTTATCATCATTGCCATTTGACGGAGAACTTATTTTCTTAATTGAAGTTGACTCAGAATTAGACCAATCACTAAAGTTATTAATTAATTCTTGACTGGCTATTGCCACTTTAGCAGCGTGTTGTAAAGTAGCATCTAAATCTTCTTTAGCTCGATTAGATATTATTTGCGAAAAAGAGTGAGAAACTCGAACGTTTTGATTTTTTGGCGACTGTTTTGCTTTAACAATTCGATCTTTAACTTTAAAGCTGTCTAATTGAGCAACAGTTTGATTTAAAAAAGGGCTATTAGGATATTGTTTGCTATTAGTATCTAAACAAACCGAGGTGGCTGCTAAACATTTAGCTGTTGCTGTCCATAGTTGATTATTGTGTTCAGCAGAACTTTCCCATAAAAATACTTTATGAGGATATTTGGTTTGATCATTTAGCTGGGGAACTATCTCAATTGTCGAGTGTTCTATTATATTCTCTATAGCAAAAGTTTGTGATTGATATGAACTTAACAAGGGTTTTTTACTATCTCGATCGTAGTCTTTAATGAGCCAGATTTTTTCAATTTCTTGATAAAGAGATTGAAAACTTGCTAAATATTTGTCAGTATAAGCAGGGATATCTAACAGATATTTTCCTTGGTTTAATTGAGTGACATAACCGACAAAGACATATAGTGGTCTACCTCGATCATCTTTCGTCATGGCTTCAATCAATTCTTCACCTAATTGACCAATTAAATCTCTCACCATGCAGGTAACACCAACTATGCAATGAGATTGATTTTTAAATAGTGACCAACGGGGGTTAGAAGGTAACTTTCTGGCTCGATGGGTTGTGGCTAAAATATGCTGTGATGCCCAAGTAAGATCTTGAGTACTAAAGTCATGGGGAATAGTAATAAAGCGAAAGTCAAGATGATAGCTTCGTCCATAAACAATTTTTGCCCATTCTTGTTTAGACATCTGCTGTCACCTCGCTACCACTGAAATATAGAGAAACCTGTTGTAATTCTTGAGAAAGTAGCTTCATATTCTCTTCAACGGTAATAACTTCGGTTTCGGACTCTTGAAGCTGTATAGTTTGTTCTTTTAATTCTGAGCCTTTTAATAACTGTACAATGGGATTGGTCTGCTTGATTGCTTTGATAGAGTTAATTTGCAGATCGCGATTGGCTTTGAGTTTTAGTCCGTAAGCTCTTAACTGAGCATATGCTGCAAAAACCATGGGTAAATGGACGTTAACAGGAACAATGTTAGCATTATCAGGATCGTCACATAATTCTTTACCCAAGCTGACAGGACAGATCATGACTAACCAGCCTGAATTGGGCGTAAATAATGCCTGAAATAATTTTTTCACATCGGCAACAATCTCGTTTTTATCTCGATGATGACAAAGATCGTATTTAGTTATTACAATCACTACAGGAAAAGGATTTTGAGTAGTGGGTTTTTTAGTAATACTGATATATTGCTGAATAAATTGATTCATGCGATCGCTTTTAATTTCGCGCACTGTGTTGGGGGTAATCTGATCGACTAAATGTTCCCCTGAAATACTCAAAAATAAACACTGAGATTCTGTTAGGTATTCAACCAAATCCGCTACATCTTGTTCTGTTGAGCGATCGCTCAAGGCTAAACCTCGATAATCTAACCATTGAAATCCCATTAAGGGACGAAAACCATAACTAAAGTCAAAACCATAGTATTCCATTGTCGCAGCGTTAGGAGTAGGCCAGCGATCTGCTCCTGTCACCGAGATTAATTTCTCCCATCTCTCAGTTAATTCTAAGTCTAAATCCATATCTTTAGCAGCTAGAGTAAACCCTTGTATTCCCGTTTGCATCACCGCATACATACCAAGTAGGTAACTGGTTTTTCCAGCACCAGTAGTACCTAGCATTGTAATTTTTATATCTTCAAGTTTCATTTATTCTAAAACCACCCAGTTGTATTGCTGCGAGATTGCTGCTTAGAATTAGCTGTAGTTTGACCAAAGACATTCCAAGGATCTTTTACTGAACGATAAAAGTTAGTTGATTCAACTTTTTGTGGTAGTTTAGTTGAATTCAAATGGAGTAAATCTAAAAACTCCCTGACGGATTGCAATCTCTCAGTCACATCCATTACCATTGCTTGGGAGATCGCCTGACTAACATGAGGACTAATATGTTGGGCAATTTCTTGTACTGTTCTCAACTCAACCCCTGCGGCTCTCTCGATAGCAGATACGGGAATTTCCCCAGTTAACAAATGATATAAAGTTGAACCCAAGGCATAAATATCTGTAAATGCGCCATACTTCAACGCACGTCCATACTGTTCTAGGGGAGCATAGCCAGGAGTCAACAAGGTAGTGTATCTAGCAGTACTGTTGGAGGTAAAGTCACGAGCTGCACCAAAATCGATTAATACCACTCGTCCATCATCTGCCAGCATAATATTATCTGGCTTAATATCCCGATGTAAAAATTGGGCTTGATGTATAATCTCTAGTGATTTCCCTACTTTAGCGATATATGCCAGGGCTTCTGCTTCAGCTAATTTTCCCTTGCGCTTTTCGAGGAGTTCTGCCAAAGTCTGTCCTTGCAAATATTCCATGACCATGTAGGCAGTATTATTTTCCTCAAAATAATAAAAAACCTGCACAATACCAGGATGATTAAACTGCCCTAAGGTTTGACCTTCTAACAGAAATTTTTGTTTAGCATTGCTGTAATTGTCAGAGTTCCACCTACCTGCGGAAATTACTGTAGAACCTGCGCGCCAACAACCCTCGGGAAAAAACTCTTTAACCGCAACAGGGCGATTTAACTTGGTGTCTATGCCCTGATAGGTAATACCAAATCCACCCTGACCAAGAGTGTCAGTAATTCGATACTCGCCACCTGACAGACAAGCACCAGGATTGAGTATACCTTTAACCCTGGTAAATGCAACCATGAAATACCACTCCTAAGAAATACTTATCCAATTTTTGATGCATAAAAAATTTGTTTTATAAGTTTAATTTTACTTATATTAAAGCTTATCTAGTTAGTTTTCTGATTAATTTTAATTAGAAGTATTTATTGACATTGTTTCATATTTTAATCAATAATCTACCTGTAGAACAACCAGCCGATACCAGAGAAGAGTTTCATATTATTCTTGACTATCTACAGCATTATGAAAGTTAGGATTTAGAGAC
>JASJDX010000209.1 GCA_030064975.1 Pleurocapsa sp. MO_192.B19 | reverse complement strand
TAACCTACTCGTTGAGGGGGACAAATCGCCCTTTATTAATATTTTTGTACTAAAAAAGAGGCCAAATACTGGGGCGATTTGTCCAAGCCTGTCCAGTTTTGTCACGATTTTTGCTAGGGGGGTAATCACCCGAAGTTGGCAAGCTCAATCGAGGCTGGTTATTAACTAAATTACCATTCTGCTTATTGGCTAATTTTGATTGAGCATTAGCTGCGGATACATTGATGCTAAAAGCCGATGTTAACAATAATAGACAAAAAAGTTGTTTCATAAAATCAAAAAGGAATTATTTATCGACTGTCAAACCCAAACAGGAGATTAGTAATAATACTTGCTCATCTTTATTGGTGCGTCAATGCGATTAGCGAAGCCACTTCCCTAAGGGAGATCGCAACTTGCGTTATTAAACTAATTGTGGATAATACCACACAATATGAAGCAAGTTTTAAGACAAGTTTTAAGACACTTTCCTTAGATGCAAGTTGGCGATTTTCCTGTGCGCGGAGGGTTTTATAGGCAGGACAATCGCCAAAAATGAAACATAACTGCTTAAGCAAAATTATTGAGATATTTTTTGATAGAGTTTTAAATAGTTATTTCAAGTTAAAAATGTCATCGCGATCGCGATTTTAGGTATTACAAGCATAGTAAGTAATATTGTGTTTAGCTATTCTTATCTACTTATCAAAGGATGTATCAACCTAAAATTTGTGTTTAACTCAAGCTACTGAGATGTCTCAAGTTAAAATATCGGTTTCTGTTGACGATGCTCATTTACCTCAAATAAAGCAAGTCTCCCAACAATTACAATCATCTGGCATGAATGTGGAGCAAACTTTATTAACTATTGGTGTTGTTAGTGGTTCAATTCAATCTAATAAGCTTAATAGTCTTTATCAAATTGAGGGAGTTAAAAACATTGAATCCCAACAAAATTATCAATTAGATCCCCCAAATTCTGATCCTCAATAATTGTCAAAACAAACTTATACTTTCTATCTAGTTACAAGCGATCGCCACCAAATTAATTAGCTTAATTTTTGGGGAATTCTGTTCTGATAAGCTTGTCGGCTTAGTTTAGCTTTGAGAATTGATATATTTCAAAATATCACTGTTATTTTTGTCAATATCATAAACGTATCCCAAATTAATTGCTATTCTTCTTCTTAGACCAAGAGAGGGATAAAGTGGATCTTCTAATCCTTTTGTAGCGTGTAAATGAGCCGACTTAACTAACTGCAAAGCTACATCTTTTTTTGACAAATTATTACCAAAAACATTCAAAACATTGGTAGCACATTTATTTTTAGAAACATTGTTTAGTTCGGCATTACGCCCTTCATACGTCAATAAAATTACGTCCAAACAAGCAGTATAATCATAGCTATTGTCGAAATCAAATACAAATTTTTTGATTTTAGTATCCTGAGCTTCAGGCACGGCGACATTGGGCTTGGTCTCAAATTCTTGTGGTGGTGGAGTTTCTAATTGACCAACAGTCTGTGAATTTTCTGTAGTTTTACTAACTTCAACTTTAGAGGGAATTGCTACGACTGGTTGAACACCAAAGATAATTCCGAATATTATTGATACTTCTAAGAACTTTTTCATTTTTTGCTAAATTGGGATATTTGGTCAGAGATATATTTCTTAGGCATTGATTTAGAAATGGACGCATTTTCTTCAATAATTATACCTAAACGTCTTATGTGAGTATGTGAACCAGAACTCTTTCTTTTACCATCAAGGTTGAAACATTTGCCTGAAATAATGATTTTGAAATTATTGACAAAATTACCAACGTTTGGGCACTTAATCCAGATTAAACACTTAAACACATCTGGATAACTTATCATTAATCAATAAACAACTCAATAAAATTGATTGATACACAATAGAAAAAACACTAGAAATAATAAGGTAACTGAATATAGGGTTATTGAATTCTGATTAACGTTAAAGATATATAGCGATTCTCATTTGAATGAGGTACAGTCTGATCCCCTGGTTTTTGCTAATAGCTAATGGCTAATAGCTAATTGGGGCGTACCTCACAAAGAGTGAGAAAGGCTATACATCAGTTGAGATCTATAAAACCGTATTAGGAGAATAGTGATGGTTAATTTTGGGCTGAATGCAGCCGCTATCTTAGGTTTAGTTTTAGCAGTAGCAGGAGCAGGGTTATTTTTCCTGCGCTCAATTCGCCCAGAATTGGCAAGAGATTACGACATCTTTTTTGCGGCGGTAGGTTTGCTCTGCGGAATTATTCTAATATTTAATGGATGGCGACTAGATCCTATTCTGCAATTTGGTCAGTTTCTCCTCACGGGGACGGCAATTTTCTTTGCCTTTGAAAGTATTCGGCTGCGGAGTGTTGCTACCGAACAAGCCAGACGAAATACACCTACTGTTGATCGCGATCGCCCTGTAAGTCGCACTAGAGTCTATATCGAAGCAGAATTAGACCAAATCGACCCCTACGATAACTATGAAGATACTACTAACTACAATAGGCCTAGATTGAGGGGCTATGATGATGACCCACAAACCCGTTCCTCTCGTCGCCCCACAGAAACAAGAAGGCTAGTACCAGCAGCCGATATTAGGGATGAACCTCAACGTAGTAGTAGAAGTTATAATAATGGGAAAGATAACTATGATTCGTCAAATTTGAGCAAAGATTATAATGCTGAGCCTGGCAGAAGGTATGAAGAAGAAGATGAATCTATGCCTGGAGATTATGTAGTCGATTATCAGCCAATAGAAGATGCCAGAGTAGATTACTCAGATGATTACTCAGATGAGTCAGACGAGCGCTCTATTAGAGATGGCAAATCCAATCGTACTGAGGATTATAAAGCTTAAATTACTTGCAAAAAGGACATGACAATTGTCATGTCCTTAACTATTGAACTCAGTAAACCATTGCTAACTCTAATCAGTCTGTATTATCAGTTAGCAAGGATTTCTCATTTCTCCGCAACTTTCGTCCACTCTGTATGAGAAAATTCGCCTCTAGGTCGATCTACTCTTTCATAAGTATGTGCGCCAAAATAATCTCTCTGAGCTTGAGTTAGATTTTGAGGTAGGCTAGCACGGCGGTAGCTGTCAAAATAGTCCAAAGAAGAACTAAAGGCAGGAACAGCAATACCTAATTTGTTAGCAGTTGCCAGAACTTCGCGCCATGCAGACTGACGGTCTAAAATGGATTGCTTAAATTCAGGTGCTAGCAAAAGATTAGGTAAATCTGGATTTTCGTTAAACGCTTTTTTAATTTTGTCTAAGAAGCCAGCCTGAATAATACAGCCTCCTTTCCAAATCCGCGCTATTTCTGGCAGGTTAAGATTAAAGTTAAATTCACTCGATGCTTTGCTCAACAATGCCATTCCCTGAGCATAGGAACACATTTTAGAACAATAAAGAGCATCTCTAACTTTGTCGATAAACTCTTGCTTATCTCCTTCATAGTTAGTGCTTGGTGCATCAATTTGTTTCGATGCTGCCACCCGTTCTTCCTTGTATGCAGACATCACACGAGCATTAACAGCAGCATATATAGTGGGGATCGGCACACCCAACTCTAGGGAGGTTACTACTGTCCAGCGTCCTGTGCCTTTTTGTCCTGCGGCATCTAAAATTGAATTAACCAAAGGTTCATTGGTTTTAGGATCGGTATTGCTAAAAATATCGGCAGTAATTTCGATTAAGAAGGAATTTAACTCATCAGTATGATTCCACTGGCTAAATACTTCTTTTAGCTCATCAGCACTTAAGTTTAAAGTACTTCTCATTAAGTCATAGGCTTCGGCAATTAGCTGCATATCGCCATACTCAATGCCGTTGTGTACCATTTTGACATAGTGACCTGCACCACCAGGACCAATAAAAGTAACACAAGGGCCATCATCTACCTGTGCTGCGATTTTAGTTAAGATAGGCTCTAAATCTCGATAACCCGCTTCTGTACCTCCAGGCATTAGGCTAGGGCCATTGAGCGCACCTTCCTCACCGCCACTGACTCCCATACCTACAAAACCAAGTCCTGTAGATTCTAAGTCTTTAGTACGTCTTTCGGTATCTTCATAGAGGGAATTACCACCATCAATGATAGTGTCTCCTTTGTCTAGTAGTGGCCTTAATTGATCGATAACTGCATCTACTGGTTTTCCTGCTTTGACCATCACTAGGATATTACGGGGACGTTCTAAAGTCTGTACAAATTCTTCTAAGGAATAAGCAGCTTTGATATCTTTCCCTTCCGCTCTTTCTGCCATAAATTTTTCGGTTTTAGCAGCAGTACGGTTATATACAGCAATAGGAAAACCGCGACTTTCTACATTCAGGGCGAGATTTTCCCCCATCACGGCTAAACCAATTACACCAAAAGTTCTTTTTGCCATAGTATGTAACTTGCCCCAAGAATTTTCTTACTTACTTGTTTAACTGGAGAAATAAAGATCTAGAAAACGACTATTGCATCAGTCTCTCTAGAAAAGGCTAGCGCAGTTTCCACAGTTAAGATCTGTTCCTTAATTAACTCTTTGAGTTTCTGTTATTCGGGCTAGTTACTTTTTTTGTCTAGTTGACTGGCTTATCTTACATCAGCGATCGCCGATACAACTGCCAAATTTATTGCTATTGATTTCTCAAAGAGAATTTCTATCTATCGCTAAAAGCAAGTATTAGCTAAGCTTCTACAAATTAATTAATCACTTTAACTGCATTCTCAACGCCATTTTAAGACCAAATTTGTTTGCTTAAATCAACAGTGCGATCGCGTAACGTCCCCGTAGGTAATCGTGTATTTGTCGATTGTTAACCACAGTATCAATTGCTGCTGATAAATTTTCTACAGTTAGTTGTTTTTGCTCTATTGGTTCTGTAGCGACACCTATTTTATCTCATACCCCGCCTGTTTTAGACCCAAACCCAATGCAATCAAGGGTTGAATGTCGCCACGAGTACCTATTAGCTCACTTCTGTTTGAATTGATCGGTTAAGGCAGGACAAGGAAGACAAGGAAGACAAGGAAAAGAATTTTAATAGTTTTACCCATCATTAATTAATTGACAGAACACTATAGTCAAGATAGTAATCTTCATGTAATTCGATTAATTATGTTTAAGATTTATCTGGGGAAAATCTTAATAAAAAAACATCAAGCATTGCATAACAACACTTGATGGAAAAAACAAAAACTATTTAGTTTTATTTAGTTTTAACTTTTGCCTTCTATTAATATCTCTTCTTGACTTTTTGCTTCGGTTTGAACTTGAGCTTGATTTTGTCCGAACTGTTCCTTTGCCATCAGTTCAATAATCGAAGCTTTTTCCAGTAGACCGAGCGCTTGTCCTGACTCTCCCACAACAACTAGTTCACGAGCGTTTTGGGTTTCAATTAATTGAGCCACTTCTAATAAAGAAGTATTAGCAGGAATTAGATTAACTTCTGGTACAGGTTTAACTAGCTCCCTCAGGTAAACTTGGTTCCACTGGGAAGTAGGAATTTGTTTTAAATCTTCAATGGCGAGCTCACCAGTCAATTGTTGATTCTCATCTACCACTAAAAACTTTTTCCAACGCTCTTTGCCAATTACATTATCATTCACAAATTCTCTGACAGTAAGATTATTGCTGACAATAGGACTATCAGGAATTATGGCATCTTGAGCAGTATATTGACTCAATTTATCCTGTACTGTAGCAGATTGAGCAGCAAAACCTGCATTACGTAGTAAAAATGCACCGATTAATAAAGTCCAAATGCTTCCTGCTTGGCTAATACCCAACACAGATAAAAGACCCAAAGAAATTGCTAACCACCCGATCACCTGACCAACTCTCCCCGCAAAAATTATGCCTTTGTTGGGGTTTCCTGTAATTTTCCAGACAATAGACTTTAAGACGTTTCCTCCATCTAGAGGTAACCCAGGAATCATGTTAAATAGTGCTAAGACTAGATTGATATATGCCACCAAAGAAATGATCGCTTTTAGGGGCAAACTCAAGGGTAAAAAAGCCGCCATGAAAGAAAAAACAACGTAGAGTAAGACACTGACTATTGGTCCTGCGATCGCCACTGAAAATGCCTGGAAAGGTGTTTCTGATTCTTTTTCTAGGGTTGCTAAACCACCAAAAATAAATAGAGTAATTGATTTTACAGGAATACCTTGTGAGATCGCCACAAAACTATGACCTAGTTCATGAGCTAATACTGAAGAGAATAACAATAGAGCAGCAATCAAACCCAAAAACCAAGGCATCACCCCTGTCAATTCGGGAAATCTAGTTAGATTTGAGCCATAGCTCCAAGTAACTAAACCCAATACAAAAAACCAAGAGGGATTTATAAAAAAGGGTATACCAAATAAATTACCGATTCGAATGTTGCCGTTCATGGAATTCTCCTGTCTGAATGACGAAATATTATTCCACTGTTAAATGGGAGTGTTTTATATTTTCGCTTGCTATTTAAATTATTCCAATTGTAACGAACTGTAAAACGCAATTGCTCCTTCTGTTGTACAGTAAAAACCGTCCCACAAATTACGGTAGCAATCTCAAACATCTTAGGCATAATAAAGATGGGCATAATTGAAAGAATAGAGAAATCCCTAAATACTTATGCTAGATATACCTCCACAATACCCTGAATCCTATAGCCAAGAAGATATTCAGCAAATTTTGCAACTGGCGATCGCTCGTCAGCATACCGATGAGGAATTAACTAGAGAACAGCTATGGGAAATTGCTGCCGAATTAGACATTAGCAGTTCAACCATTCAAGCTGCTGAGAGAGATTGGTTAAAACAAGAAGCGATTAACCATCAACGTCTTGCTTTTGATATATATCGTCGCCAGAATTTCAAGCAAAAAGTTACTAAGTATGCGATCGTCAATACCTTCTTAGTTGCTTTAAATTTAATTGCTGTTGGCACACTCTCCTGGTCTTTATATATCTTGTTGTTTTGGGGATTAGGTTTGGCTTTAAATGGATGGAAAGCTTATCAGTCTAAAGGAGAAGCATACGAAAGAGCTTTCCAGAGATGGAGTTTCCAAAACGAAGTTAAACAAACTGTGGCAACGGTTTGGACTCGATTACAAAAAGCTTGGCAAATTTAGCTTTCTGCCGCGATTCTTCCCCAGTCAACTTGGCAGGATGAATCACGGACAAGGTTATCGGTTTACAGTTTCAATACACAATCAATACTAGATAGGCAATATCTAGGGTTCTGTAGGATCACCGAAACCCAAAAAGCTTTTGAGCCAGTCTAAGAAATTGCCTATATCCTTGGTAGAAATTTTGAGTAAGGAAAATATGCCCACCACGATCAAAATTGTACCAATTAGAAAATTGTTTTTGTATAAAGCTAGACCAACCACCACAACAAAATAGGGCGAGACAATTCGACTGATTTTTTCTACTGTCAGGGTGAGTTCATTTTTATTTTCTTCTGCGATCTTAACTTGTGGCTGAATTAGCGTATCTTGGGTATCTTGGGGAGAAATAAAATTAGCATTGGCTGGTGACGATAATTCAATGTCTTGTAAATCAGATGTTTGTGGCTTTTGCGGTTCACGGGGAGACTTTTCAAACATAATTCAATTTATTTTCGGTAAATTTATCTGTTATTTAACATAACTTGAGTTTGAGATTGATCTTAAACTAACTTGACTTGTTATTTTTGAAGTTGAGTTTAGTCGCTCCAATACCCATAGTAAAAAATTAAGGTTATAAAAGCAGTAGTACAACTGCTAGTGGGCAATAGAAAATTCAAATGTTTGGCTGGATGAAGTTTTTGCGTTACCTAAATTGGGTAACAGTGCAAAAAACTATTGCTTGCGTTGTTCAAAAGCGATTGACTGGTTTGGCAGCGGAGATGGCGTTTCATGGGATGCTAGGTTTGTTTCCCGCTATTGTGGCAATTTTAACAGCGATTAGTTTATTCGAGCAGTCGCTAGAGTCTACCTTGAGCAACCTTGCTACTCATTTTGCAGATATTTTACCCATACAGGTTTGGACATTACTTTTAGAATTTATTAAAAATTTCAAGTCAGCCGAAAGCAAAAACTGGCTTTCTTTGAGTTCTATAGTGGCTATTTGGATTATTTCTGGAGTGTTAAGCGCGGCAATAAATGCTTTGGATCAAATTCATCAAGTTCCACCCAAAAATAGACGTTCCTATATTCAAACTAAAGTAATTGCTCTTGCTTTAACAATTTTGACGATTATTTTCCTGATTATTGCCTGTTTTCTTTTATGGGTAGGAGATTTGTTATTAGAAGTAGCGTTGCAGCAAAGTTGGGATTCACTATTGTTAGCTACTTGGAAGATTTTTAGTGTTATTGTAATTATGGCGATCGCTATTATTACAGGGGGGTTAATTTATCAGTTTCAAACAGGATTGAGCAGAAAAAGCCAACAAGAACTTAAATCAATCATTATTAGTATTTCCATAATTATTGCTGCTGTCCCTATTCAACTCGTTTATGCTTGTTTTTTGACAGTGCAAAATTTAATTATGAATTCTGATTGGGAAACAAGTCTCAGTAAAATGCTAATCGATCTTTGGCGAATTTTAGGTTTTCCCATTGCTCTGGGGATAATTGCGATCGCCTTTAGTTTAATCTATCGTTATGGTGCTAGCGAACGAACGAAAAATACACCAATTTTCCCTGGAGCTATTTTAGCGGCGGTTTCTTGGGCGATCGTTTCCTTAATATTCCGCTTTTATGTCTCCCATATTGGCATTTACAGCAAGATTTATGGTGCGGTGGGTACAGCAATTGTTTTGATGTTATGGCTCTACTTAAGCTCTTTGGTCATGCTAATTGGTGAACAGGTAAACGTGATTGTGGGAAAGGCGATCGAAGAGAATAAACGGAGTATTAAAAGCTAACAGCTAGTCAAACTCGCTTCGCTCTAGTTCGGAGTTGAAATTGTTGGGAATTCCTCTTGTACCTCTCCCAAACCCTTTTCTCCCGCTCTGGGAGCCCTAAAGGATACACCTTCGGATAAGGCTTGTAACCTAACTCCGAATTCCCAATTCCGTAGCGTAGCGTCTCGCGCGATGCGGTTGCGAAGCAAGTCCCGTCAAGCGGGATAATATCCGAAGGACTCAGCGAGTCCTTTAGGGCAGCGAGTACTCCGAACTCTTCTGGTCACTAATTGCCTATAGTTCTTCAATCTCCACAGTTCTTTTTAGAGGTACCGATCTTTTTAGAGGTACTGACATTGGTTTCGTGTCAGCTTGGGGTAATTCGATTAGCTCTTTCTCTTTCTGTTTCACTTCTTTAGGTAACAAGACAGGTAAAGGTTCTTGTTCATCCACCCAATAGCTAGCCACAGGGAGAGTATGTTCTAAATCTTCCAATAGTCTGGGGATTACCATAACAGCGTGTAGTTCACCAATACGCTCTGCTTCTTGCATTCCTGCATCTATGGCCATTGCAACATTAGCAACTGAACCCCGAATTATTGCCGTACATAAGCCATCACCAATTTTTTCGTAGGAAGCCAGCTGCACATCCGCCGATTTCAACATGGCATCAGCACCACCTACCATTGCAGGGAAACCTCTCGTCTCTAATAAACCAATAGAGCGATTACTTAAGCGACTATAGCCTCTTCTTTTTTGAGTTAACTCAATTAAATGACTACCAATTGGAAAAATTGCTTCTAAATTGGGCATTGGACGCGCAATTACTAGCTTAGAGATTAACTGACCAAACTTTTCAGCTGTTTTTGCCCCTTCTTCCACGGCCAATCTGACATCAGCGATATTACCTCTAACCACAGCAGTACAGTATCCACTACCGATTTTTTCGTAACCTACCATAGTGACTTCTGCTGACTTCAACATCATGTCTGCCGTACCAACAATTGCAGGAAAACTTTGAGTCGATACTAAACCCAGCGCGCTGTCTTTGAAAGGATGTTCGCTGGCATAGCTTTGTTGTTTACTGACGTTACTTATTGGTGTCCTTCTATATTCTAAATTAGACATTCAGTATCTCTTTTCTCTACAAATGTGCTAAGACTAGCAAGTATTTATTTCCTTATATCCAGTGTAGTCAGAAAAATGAATTATAGCCTCAGTTATAGTTTAGCTGATTGTGCTGGAGATAAATTCAATGTAGATGGTATATTATTTAATATAGATTATTAAATAAGTTTATAGTTAGCAATTGCTGTTGTTAATCCTTCTAGAGTATATTCTTCTGCTTCTAGATCGAATCTACCTAGCAATTCTCGACAAGTTTTTGATGTTTGTGGACCAATTGAAGCAAGACAAACATTCTCTAATATAGATTGCACTGCCCGATCGGACGATAATTGCTGTTGTAGTAATTGATAAAAGTTTCTCACTGTTTTAGAACTAGCAAATGTTATTACATCAATTTGCTGTTGTTTCAAAGCTTGCCAAGGTTCTGTAGCGATCTGTTTAGGGCATTTAGACTGATATGCCGCAACTTCAATTACTTCTGCGCCTTTACTAGTTAATTCTCTAACTAACACTTCTCTACCGCCAGTTTCAACACGGGGAAAGAGAATCTTTTGCCCCATCAAACTTTCAGGAAAATTGACCACCAATGAATCAGCCACATAGTCTGGGGGAATAAAATCAGGGTTGAGATGTCTTTTTTGCAGCACAGCCGCAGTTTTACGCCCGACAACGGCAATTTTGACTCCTCCCAAAGCA
Organism: Pleurocapsa sp. MO_192.B19; assembly: GCA_030064975.1. Classification (GTDB taxonomy): domain Bacteria; phylum Cyanobacteriota; class Cyanobacteriia; order Cyanobacteriales; family Xenococcaceae; genus Waterburya. Next base: position 1,343 of record JASJDX010000209.1, on the reverse strand, counting down.
CGAGCATCATAACCCAAGCTAGTTAGACGCTCAAAAAAGTAGTTAACGCCATTAGCAGAAGTAAGAATTAACCACTGGAATTGAGCGAGATTAGCGATCGCTCGATCTAAATCTACCCAACTCGAAGGGGAAGTAATTTCCAAAGCTGGCATCTCTACTACCCTTGCACCCTGTTGCTGTAACAGGGTAGTAAATTTACTCGATTGTTCTAAAGAGCGAGTAACTAAAATAGTTTTATTTGCTAAAGGGGCATGGGAAGATCCAACTTCGCGAGAATCCTGATTACTAAGTTTCACGACTTTACCAATAACAATAACTGCCGGAGAAAGAGATACTCCTGTTGTTATTTCTACTATATCGGTTAAAGTACCCCGAAAAATTTGTTGTTTCGCTCGCCCACAGTTACAGATAATAGCAATAGGCTCGTATTGCGATCGCCCGTTATTAATTAAGTTCTCAACTATTATGCTTAAAGAACGTCCTCCCATTAAAATTACCAAAGTATCAATTCGCGCTAAAGCTAACCAGTCTAATTGATCTGGTTGATGTCCGCTTAACACAGCAAAACAACGACTTAAATTTTTCTCTGTTAAAGATATTCCTGCTAATAAAGGTGCAGCCAATACAGAAGATATACCAGGAATCAATTCAAAATTACAACCTCCATCCCGAAGTGCTGCAATCTCCTCGTTAGCACGACCAAAGATAAAGGGATCGCCGCTTTTCAGTCTCACTACCTGTTTACCCTGAAGACAATATGCCACCAGTAATTGATTGATCTTTGCTTGGGGAGTACTAGCTTGCCCTCCACGTTTGCCAACGCTTAGTTTTAAGCAGTTTTCAGGGACTAAGTTTAACAATGATTCGTCTACTAAAGCATCATAAATAACAACTTCAGTCATACCCAGTAATTGCTTCCCCTTGATGGTCAAATAATCTTCGTTTCCTACCCCCGCACCAACTAGATAAACTTTACCTGTTTCCGACATTGTTTAAGCTTTTTATTGATTGTTGAAAATCCTTAGATCAATTTATCTCATGGATTGTAAACAAAAAAACTTTTGCTAATATTTCTAGTAAATTATGTGGGGTTTCGGGATAGTTAGCTACAGCAATTTGTAACGGGATATCTTGAGTCAAAATTGATTCAAAGCGATCGACAAAAGTTTGTAGGGTATTAGCATCAAGAGAAATTAATTGTTCCATGAGAAATAGCAATAAGGATAAAAATAGTTATTTAGTATTTTTATCCTAATAAAAAGCAAGATTATTCAAAATCTATAGATATTTTTCCCATTTCACCAAATCTTAAGAACACAAATGCGATTAGGCTCCGCCTAGCC
>JASJDX010000208.1 GCA_030064975.1 Pleurocapsa sp. MO_192.B19 | reverse complement strand
GAGTCACAAAACTCAGCATGAGAATCAACGTCATCAACGCTCACTCCTAAGATTTGCACATTTCTAGCGTTATATTCTTCTAGATCCTGCTGAAAACGTCGAGCTTCTATAGTACAACCAGAAGTAAAATCTTGAGGATAAAAATATAACACTACCCATTGACCCCGATAATCTTCCAAAGAAATTTCACCATCTCCAGTGTTAGTAGGCAGTACAAATTCAGGAGCAGATTCACCTACTGGTGGTTGTGTACCTCCCATTGCCCAAGCGTTAGGTATTGTCCCACAAGAAAGCAACAAAGATAAGGCTACAGCTAACCAAAATTGAACGTGGGGGATGCGTCGTCCGAAAGCGCAGATTCCATCACGTTGTTGAATCGAACTAAACCGTTTCATAATCCACAAAAATATGATTTACTTAACATGAGTTTACAAGTATTGCTAAGACCATAACAAAAAATTAATTTGTACAATTGATTTGAATGGTTCTAATCGAGTAGATTCTCCTAATTATTTGTTAACATCGTTGCCTTGAACCAAGCTTAGTAATAAAGATACAGATTATGATTACAGATTTCATTGCGCCTCATGGTGGTGAGCTAATTAATCGACTAGCTACCCCAGTCGAAAAAAAAGACTTCTTAGCCAAAGCTGATTCTTTACCCAGAGTACAGTTGGACGAAAGAGCTACGTCCGATTTAGTAATGATTGCGATCGGTGGCTTTAGTCCTATTAGTGGCTTTATGGAAAAAGATGACTATCTAAGTGTAGTCGAAAAAATGCGGCTGGCTAACGATTTGCCTTGGTCAGTGCCTGTAACCCTTTCTGTAACTGAAGAAGTAGCTACACCTCTAACGGTAGGTAGTTTAATCCGTTTAGATGACCCCAGCGGTAAATTTGTTGGGGTTTTGCAATTAACTCAAAAGTATAGCTACGATAAAAAGCACGAAGCGATAAATGTTTATCGTACCGATGAAGATCAGCATCCTGGGGTAAAAGTAATTTATGACCAAGGGGCAATTAACTTAGCAGGACCAATTTGGTTGCTAGAGCGAGAAGATCATCCCCAATTCCCTAAATATCAAATTGACCCCGCGGCCTCCAGAGCGATGTTCCAGGAAAAAGGCTGGAAAACTGTAGTCGGGTTTCAAACTCGTAACCCCATTCACCGCGCTCATGAGTACATCATCAAATGCGCTCTAGAAATCGTTGATGGTTTATTTCTTCATCCTCTGGTGGGAGCAACCAAAAGCGATGATATTCCTGCGGATGTCAGGATGCGCTGTTATGAAATTATGATGGAAAACTATTTTCCTCAAGACCGCGTGATCTTGGCAATCAATCCTTCGGCAATGCGTTATGCCGGACCAAGGGAAGCTATTTTTCACGCTTTAATTCGTAAAAATTATGGCTGTACTCACTTTATTGTTGGTCGTGACCACGCTGGAGTAGGTGACTATTACGGTACATATGATGCTCAAGAAATCTTTGGCGAATTTAAACCTGAAGAGTTAGGTATCACCCCGCTCAAATTTGAACACGCATTCTATTGCACTCGTACCGAGCAAATGGCGACAGCTAAAACTAGCCCAGCGACCAAAGAAGAGCGCATTCATTTATCAGGAACCAAAGTTCGAGCAATGCTGAGGGAAGGAAAAACTCCACCACCACAATTTTCTCGCCCTCAAGTTGCTGAAGAATTAGCTAGAGCAATGAAAGAAAGTTGAATAAGTAATTAATCAATTACTAGAGCAAAACAGTATAATTGGTTACAGGTTAAAGATGCTTAATTGGTCTTAATCTGTAACCTTTTTGATTTTAACCGACATTCAACAGCTATTACTGATAGGCTGATAGCTGATATCTAAAAGCTAGTAGCTGATATGGGACTTGACCGCCGAACTTTTCTACAGCAAGCTGGATTGGCTTTGTTTACTTGGGGAGCGACCGAAACAGGAATCTCATCCTTAGTCAAAAACAATAACCGACTAGCAGCCTTAGTTACAAATTATCAACAAACTTTAGCACAGCCTACCAACCGTAAGCTTGCCTTGCTGGTAGGAATTAATCGCTATCCTCATAGTGAACACCTTGATGGTTGTCTGACGGATATTGAACTGCAACGAGAATTATTAATTCATCGTTTTGGTTTTAATCCCCAAGATATTGTCACTTTGAGCGATCGCCAAGCAACTAGAGAAAATATTGAAACCACTTTTCTTGAGCATCTGGGAGAACAAGCTAAAGCCGATGACGTAGTAGTATTTCACTTTAGTGGCTATGGTGGTCAAATCAAAATGCCTCTATCCGTAGATGGGGGAACAGAGAAGAATTTGAGCAACCCCGATACTTTCCAGCTAGTTAATAGCTTAGTGCCTGTGGATGAGGTATTATCTTCCAAGAACAATTCAATCGCCAACAGAATACTGCAAGAGACTCTTTTAGTTTTGGCACAATCTTTGTCTACTACTAAATGTACTTTTGTGTTAGACACTAGTTTTAATACAACTCCTCGAGCTAAACATGGCAGCTTTAAAATTCGCTCTTCTACCGAAATTGCTGACAATCCCAGTACTCAAGAGTTAGTCTTCCTCGAACAACTACATACTAATCTTGCCGTCAAAGGACTAAAACCCAGTAAAAGATTTTTATCTTTGCCCGGAGTGGTTCTCTCGGCTGCCAGCAAAAATCAAATAGCCGTTGAAAGACATTGGAGTGGTTTTAGTGCAGGATTATTTACTTATGCCCTAACTCAGCATCTGTGGCAAATAACTCCTAGTAGCAAGATACAGGTGGCTTTAGCCAGAACAGCTGAAACGTTAGAACAGATTATGGGTAGACAACAGCAGCCTACTCTTAATAGTCCTGATAAATCAACGATCGCTTATTATCTCAGTACTAGTGATGCTCCCAATGCCACAGGGATAGTTAGCAAGGTAAATAATAACGGCATTGAAGTTAAGCTATTGGGTTTACCCGCTAACATTCTCGATTGCTACGGGGTCAATTCCTGTTTAAGTTTAGTATCCTCAAATAATTTTTCTCATTCTCCTCAACTACAAATCAAATCCAAAGAAGGTTTAGTGGGCAAAACTAAGCTTTTACAGCCGGAAAACATGAATCAACTTCAAGTAGGACAGTTAGTCCGGGAAACTGTTCGTATGTTGGAGCGCGATTTGGGTTTAAGCATAGCTTTAGATGCTGACTTGGAGAGAATTGAACGAGTGGATGCTACTAGCGCATTAGCTAATATTGCTGCGGTTAACTCTGCAGTCAGATCGGCAGGACAAAACGCTGATTGTGTTTTGGGTAAGGTTTACCGTAATAATATTATAAAAGCAAAAACTAGCAATTTAGACACTGAACAACAGACCTTTAGCTATGGACTATATACTGCTGGGGGCGTTTTGATTCGTAAAACCTCAGGGGCAGATGAAGAGGCTGTCAAAATTGCTATTGTTCGTCTTGAGCCTCAATTTAATAATTTACTAGCAGCTAAGTGGTTAAAATTAACTAATAATGAATTTTCTTCGGGATTAAAAGTAGATGCAACCCTTTCAGCAGGACTAGACAATCACTCTATTACCCTACAGAAAGCTACATTTTTATCCGAGATCAAACAACCATCTGCCAAAAAACTAGCTTTTTCTAAAAATGGCTATAATCTCGATCCGACTAATGCTGTGCCGATTTTAACTAAAGGTTCAGAAATCACACTATCTCTCAATAATACAGGCGATCGCCAACTATATGCCTTGGTATTGGGTATCGATTCCAACAGTACTGTTTTTGCTTTGTATACTCCTGCTAAATCCGAAACTGCTGAAACAGAAGCTCAACTGGAAAATATTGCGATCGCCCCCCAAACAGAATTAGTCATCCCTCATGCAGAAAATTCCTGGAAGTGGAAAGTTTCTGACTCATTAGGTGTGAACACGCTGTATGTTGTTTTATCCGTTAAACCCTTTGAAAAGACTCTCCATACTTTGGCAACACAGCAAAACTTGAAGCTCGATCAAGAACAAATATTAAACTTAGTAAATCCTCAAGTTACTATAGAAAAAATGATGCAAGATTTACATTCTGCAAGTTCAGTAGCTAACAAACTGCTGCCGAATAACGATGTCTATGCTTTAGATATTAATAGCTGGGCAACCCTGAGCTTTGTTTATGAAGTAGTCAATAGTTAAGGGATGAGGAATGAGGAATAAGTAATTAGACAAAAAGCAAATCAAACTATATGCAATCAACAGATATTGTAATTTTGTCTAATGGACCAGGGGAAGTGGTTACTTGGGTACGCCCTGTCGTTAGATGTTTGCGTCACCGTTTGGGAGACGATCGCCATCAAGTGAGAATTTCGGTGCTACTGTCTCCTTGTCCTCATAGCACTGGCAAAGAAGCGGCGATCGCCTTGAGTTATCCTGAAGTGGATCGTGTACTAGCAGCCCCAGACTTTTTTGCTTTTTTGCTCTGGGGAAAAACTGCAGATAATTGGCAATGGCATCAGCAAGGTATAGTCGTCTTTTTGGGGGGCGATCAGTTTTATACTGTCGCTATTAGTAAACGTCTGAAATACTCTAGCTTAATCTACGCTGAATGGGATGCTCGTTGGTATCGCTTAGTCGATCGCTTTGCAGCTATGAACCAAGCTGTAATTGATAAAGTTCCCAAATCATATCATCATAAATTTTTGGTGGTAGGAGATTTAATGGCAGATGTAGCTTTAGAAGTTGACGATCATTCTCCCCAGATACAAAAAAATGTAGATGCACCTTTAATTGGCTTACTGGTGGGTTCAAAACCAGCTAAACTGTCTCAGGGAGTTCCTTTGTGCATGGCGATCGCCGAAAAAATTCAACGACAACAGCCCTTAGCTCAATTCGTTATTCCTGTTGCACCCACCCTTGATTTAGCTACTCTCAGTAAGTATGCTAATCCTCAAGAAAACTCCTTAATTTCATCGTTAGGTCAAGTAAGCGGCAAATTAATTACATCCCAAAATAAAAATATAGAACAAACTTGCTATTTAATAACTTCTGGTGGCACAAAAATTAGGCTGGTTACTCAATTTCCAGCCTATACAACCCTAATTAACTGTCAGCTGTGTCTAACGACTGTGGGGGCGAATACAGCCGAATTAGCTTCCTTGGCAATACCAATGATTGTCTTATTACCGACTCAACAGCTAGATGCCATGCGTTCTTGGGATGGATTACTAGGAATTTTAGCCAATTTACCTGGGGTAGGAACGCTGTTGGCTAAATCGATCAATTCCCTAATTATTAGGCAAGGAAAATTGTTTGCTTGGCCTAATATTTGGGCGGGACACGAGATTGTCCCAGAATTAGTTGGTAAGTTAGAACCAGACAGCGTTGCCAATTTAGTTCTAGATTATCTTGTCCATCCCGCCAAACTCGATACTATGCGCGCTCATTTAATGAAAGTTAGGGGCGAGGCAGGGGCAGCACAGCAGATCGCAGATATAATCAAACAAAAAATAGATTAAAACTTAATAATTAACCCTAATTTTATAGAGATTCAGTTATTTTATATGTATAGTAAGATTTATTTTCTTGTCAAAAAGAGATCTTCAAGGTTATATTCAGGTTAAAATCTGATAGAGTAACATCTCAGCAACTTCGTGGTCGCTTAGTAATCCTAGTCAGAAGAATGGAAGTTCAACTGGCGATCGCCTTGAAGGCGAAGCCAAAGGCAATCGCGCTACCCGCGCTGGTTTATCCTCGATGAGGATCAAGCTAATCGCTATTTAGAGCAAATGGAATTCCCCCAGTCTCCTAAAGATTGCATTAATCAGCTAAGTCTTTAACAATCTTAATAAAGTCCTAGCCCCAACTGTTTATTATTATTTACTTTCGGCCGTCGGCTCTCTCTACAATCTGCTTATTGTTTCTAAGAGCAAAAGTAGCAAAGTAATTATACAAGAGACAAAAGAATAATTTCTCAGCCCAAGTAAATACCAACTAAACAATTAAGAATACTCAAATAAATATTATTTGGTAATATCTAAACGCTTATATGTGAAATTTACTGATTTATTTCGTAATTTTTTGATTTGAGAAACACAAAAAATAAATTGTTAACCATTTCTCAATCAATGGTTTGTATCGTTTTACGACATTGTAATTGGTAATCAGTCATCAGAATTTTGAGGAAAATTAATGCCAAAACAGATCATTATCGCAGAACAACATCATCTAGCTGCTGTTTTCTGGGAAGAACAAATACAAGAATTAATTGTTGCTACTGGTCATCAGCAGGTAAGTGATATTTACCTTGGTACTGTAGAAAATGTAATTCCTGGTATAGATGCTGCCTTTGTTAATATTGGCGATAGCGAACGCAATGGGTTTATTCACGTTACAGATTTAGGCCCACTACGTCTTAAAAAAACAGCTGCTGCCATTACTGAACTATTAATCCCCCAGCAAAAAGCTTTAGTTCAGGTAATGAAAGAGCCGACAGGCAACAAAGGACCAAGGCTTACAGGTAATATAACTTTACCAGGACGCTATTTAGTTCTCATGCCTTATGGTAAAGGAGTTAAGCTGTCTCGCCGTATCTCTAATGAAAATGAACGTAGTCGTCTTCGTGCCTTAGCAATTCTGATTAAACCCCCTGGTATGGGTTTATTAATTAGAACAGAGGCAGATGGCAAAGCTGAAGAAGCCATCATGGAAGATTTAGAATTCTTACAAAAACAGTGGGAATCAATTCAGTATCAGGCAAACTATGCCAAACCTCCTGTTTTATTAAATCGCGACGATGATTTTATTCAGCGTGTGTTGCGAGATACTTATTCGGCAGAAGTCAATACTATTGTGCTTGATTCTGCAGCAGGAGTAAAAAGAGTCAAACAACAGTTAATGAACTGGAGTAGTGGTCGTTCTCCTCAGGGTGTATTTATCGATTATCATCGTGAACAACAGGAAATTTTAGACTATTACCGAGTTAGTGCTGCGGTGCGAGAGGCTCTTAAACCTAGAGTAGAATTGCCTTCTGGGGGATATATTATTATCGAACCTACCGAAGCTTTAACCGTAATTGATGTAAACTCCGGCTCATTTACTCGTTCGGCAACTGCAAGGGAAACCGTACTGTGGACAAACACCGAAGCTGCTACCGAAATTGCCCGTCAATTACGTCTAAGAAACATTGGGGGAGTAATTGTAGTGGACTTTATCGATATGGACTCCCATCGAGATAAAATTAAGCTTCTAGAACACTTTAATAACAGCCTAAAGGGAGATAAGGCACGCCCTCAAATTGCCCAACTATCTGAACTAGGATTAGTAGAGCTTACTCGCAAACGTCAGGGTAAAAATATTTACGAACTATTTGGTCAAACTTGCCATACTTGTGGTGGTTTAGGGCTAATAGCTCATCTTCCAGGAAAATCGCAGGCAGAGTCCTTAGAAACAGTTCCCATAGTTCCTCCTGCAGCAATCCGCGAGCCAGTTAGTACTACTATTCGTCCCGTAATACCTCCTCCTACTGAAAGACAGGATCGGCTAGAGCTAGCTAGCAGTCCTACTTCCGATCTCGGATATGACAGAAGCGATCGACAACTAGATTTAATTAATCATCCCAACTACCAAGAGCAAGGAGGAAATAATGGTAATCGTCGCCGTCGTCGTAGTCGTCGCAACGATCTGTTAATCAAAGAAGAATTGCTCGAGCAAGAAACCGTTGAACCAATTACCAGAAATCTTGATCGAGATCCAGAAAGCAATAATGAAGAACGGAAGTCTCGTTCTCAATCGCGATCGCCTCGTCGAGATGAAGCTAACTTAGAAAAAGTTACGGTAGAAATGGGTGATTTAGAACAAGAAATGTATGCCTTAATGGGTATCTCCCCTTTGGTTTACGCTGAACAAGAATCTAAAGATCTCAAATCAGTTTTGGTTTACGTTAAAAAACCTGGTGAGGAATTAACGGAAGAAATTGTCAAAACTACTTCAGAAGAAGAAGAAAGCCAACCAGAGATAGAAACTAAGTCTAAAACCAGAGTAAGGAGAACTAGAAGCAAAAGTAAAACTGAACCAGTGATTGAGCTAAACTCTGAAGCTACAGTTGAAGCTATGAGCGAGCCAGAATCTCAAGCTGAAGAAGCAACTCCTACAATTCGTCGCCGTCGTCGCCGTCGTTCTTCTGCTAATGAAGTAGAAGTATAAGGGTTAGGTCGGTGAGTCTATAGTGAGTAAATATTATTTTGATGAGTCTTTATTAACCGAATATGATTCGCAAAATACTCTGATTGCAGGGGTAGACGAGGTTGGAAGAGGAGCATTATTTGGTTCGGTGGTAGCAGCAACAATAGTCCTACCTCTGTCAAATGTGACAAAATTGATTGTCATCGGAGTAAAAGACAGCAAAAAGCTATCGCCTAAAAAACGTCAGCAATTAGTTCAACCAATTAAAGAAATAGTTACTGATTGGCATATTAGCTATGCTAGCGTTGCTGAAATAGATAGTCTCAATATCTTTCAGGCATCACTTTTGGCCATGAAGCGTAGTGTGTTGAAATTGCAGGTTACTCCAGATATCTGTCTGGTAGATGGGAAATTCCCGATTCCAGACTTATCAATTACTCAAAAAACTGTAATTAAAGGAGATTTGCGATCGCCTGTAATTGCGGCAGCTAGTATTTTGGCTAAGGTATGGCGAGATGAATTGATGATTAGATTGGCAGAGCAATATCCAGAATATGGTTTAGCTGCCAACAAAGGATATCCCACTGCTGCTCATCGTCTTGCCATCCAAAAACATGGCATATCGCTCGAACACCGTCGTTCTTTTAAATCTTGTCAATAATCTTTCATACACTAAAAAAACTATTGCCAGAGCTTGTTAGACAATGCCAATAAACCAATGATTCAAGTCAAGAATGCAATTCATCTTTTTGCCTTCAATCTTTTAACAAATTTCATCTCACCCTTGAATGCTCCGTCAGATTCAACGCCAATAGGAATCCATCCCAGGCGAAGGTAAAAACCGTAGGCTCTCAATTTAGAATTATTACCTGTGACAAGCCAGATCTCTTTTATATCATTGGACCATAACCAGTCTTCAGCTGCCTGCATTAAGATACGACCAATTCCTCGGCCTTCAAAACTGGGAAGGACGAATACACCAAAAACTGTTTTTTCTGTTTTGTTAGCGATTGAAAATCCGATTGATTGACCATCAAGTTCTGCAATCCAGGCATTACAATCTGTTTGAAGCATCTGTGCAACTGAATCTGGGGTTATACCAAGTTCAGCAATTTCTTCACGAGATTGATGATTCTCAATAACACTGGTTCTAATGTCAAAAAGAGTCTCTATATCTTTCCTTTGAGCGACTCGGATCAGCATTTGTCTCTCCCACGAAATCAACGCTTTATTTTTATTGCGGAGATATATGAAACAGTATATAAAGCAAAGGTATTAGTGACAAACTATTTATTAGGAATCACGTCAACATTTAGAATCCCAGATCGGGAGACAGTTTAGATACAGATTTTGCTTCTGCTTGAGTTTCTTGAGATGCCCAAGCACGATAATCGTGGATTAGCTGAGTTGTAAGTTTTTGTTTAATCCTGCCCAAAACGCTTTTAAGCAGCTGATTGCCAGCTGGTTCTAAAAATGCTTGAGGTGTAAACATCAAAGCCGTGGGTAATTCTACTCCTACTTCCAAATCTGATTGACCTTCAAGATTAGTCTGTCTCTTAGATTCTCGCGGATATAAAACACCTTTAAGCTTAAGAGAAAAACGCTTGTTAATATAGTCGATTCCTTCGATTTGACAACCTTCAGATTTCAAATATACACTTCCGTTAGAACCAGACCACACTTTGAGCAGCACAATTGGTTGGAAATGATATATTTCCATAAAGTTGATCGGTCGCATTTTCAACTCATATAAATCATCAGATATCTGCTTCATTAATTGTGGATCGGCGATCGCATTAACTAACCTTTTAGGTTGGCGTAAATAATGTTTTATTGGTGTTTCCTCATTTTCTATTGATATCTGAACCGATTCTGATGCTCTGAAACTAACGTACATAGATGAAACTTCTGAAGTTGTTGCTATTTATTAATTTTAGGTTACATTTCTTCAAAAGTTATCTATATGTAAAAAAATAATACTGTTGTTAAACTTTTATATCTTGATAACACAATTGCCATGACGCTTTCTCTTGCTTATCTCGGCCCAACAGGGACTAATTCGGAAACTGCCGCTTTGGCCTATGCCAACTGGTTAGCCAGCAATCAACAAGCAATTGCTACTTTGTGTCCCTATCCCAGTATTGCTTTAGCTCTACAATCGGTAGTCAAAGGCAAAATCGATTACGCAGTAGTGCCAATCGAAAATTCCATTGAAGGTAGTGTCACAGTTGTCTTAGATACTCTGTGGCAGTCAACCGATCTACAGGTTCATCAGGAACTGACTCTTCCCATTTTTCATGGACTACTATCTTACAGTCAATCTTTAGAACAGATTGAAACAGTTTATTCCCACCCTCAAGCCTTGGCTCAATGTCAAAAATGGCTAGAAAACTTTTTACCTCAGGTTCAGCTTATTCCTACAAAGTCTACTACTGAAGGGATAAGCTTACTTAAGGATGATTTAACAGCCGCCGCAATTGCTTCTCCCAGAGCTGCCGAACTATATCAAGCACCATTACTAGAACCAGATATTAAAGATAGTCCCGATAACTGTACTCGTTTCTGGATTGTCAGTTCCCAGAAAAGCGATCGCCCTTCAAACGAGGAACAAGTCAATCAAGGTAGTCATCTTTCCCTAGCATTTAGCCTACCTCAAAATGCCCCAGGAGCTTTGGTTAAAGCATTGGAAGTTTTTGCTCAAAAAGAAATTAACTTGAGCAAAATTGAATCTCGTCCAACTAAGCGTTCCTTAGGAGAATATATTTTTTTTATTGATTTAGAAGGTAATTTCCATGACGCTCAAATCAAAGATGCTTTAGCGCAGTTATCTGCTTGTACAGAAATTATGCGAATTTTTGGTAATTATAATCTTCTGCCCATATCGGTTGAGTAAAATCAACAATAATATTTTATTTAATAATTAGCATTTAATAACTCAACATTTAATTATCTAATTAATCTAATTATTAATTAATTAAACTATTAATTATCTAAAGCATCTTTAAGAGCAGTACGTGCTGCCAAATGATTACGAGTAGAGCTAAGAATTTCTTGTTCTCTTTCTAAACGCTTTAAAGTATCTTGCATTTCCAGCAATGCCTGTTGCTCAGATGCTACACCATATAAATTGCTAGCTACCCAATAAGATAACTCTGTAGGGGAACTAGGCAAATCATCAGGAAGCTCAATTTTTTGACTGGTGAGCTTGGCTGATAGGTGAACAACGTCTCGCAACAATTTTGCCACCTCAGTCGCCATTGGTCTTAAATCCTCCGCAGGAGGCTGATCCTCAATCCATTCTACTAAGCCAATGCGATAGGGTTTCTCGCGGACGTATTCTAAAACTCTAAATCTTTGCTGCCCTAAGGTTAGCATTTTCATGCGATCATCAGGTAGTCTCTGAAAATGCAGAATTTCGGCACAGCAACCATATTCCGCGATCTCTCCTGTTGCAGGATCGATTGAGAGTACTCCAAAACGACGATCATTTTCCAGAATTGTATTCATCATAATTCTGTAGCGATATTCAAAAATATGAAGCGGTAACGGACGGCTAGGGAACAAAACTACTTCAGGAAGGGGAAATAAAGGTAGTTCTCTGACTGCGATTGAAGAAGATGCCATCTAAACTTAATTTCTAGCTATAACTGGTATGATTACTTATACTTTACTTTAACGGATTTTTCTTCAGAACGTATATACTTAAACAACCCTTCAGAAGCAAATCTAAAGGGCTGAAAAGTAATCAATTAATCAATATATGCCTAAAATACTAAAGCTTAACTTCGATATCAACGCCAGCAGGTAAATCTAACTTCATGAGAGCATCAATAGTTTTAGAAGAAGGTTTATAGATATCAATAATACGGCGGTGAGT
>JASJDX010000004.1 GCA_030064975.1 Pleurocapsa sp. MO_192.B19 | reverse complement strand
ATTGAAGATGCTTTTAATACTGTTAAAAGATTACTTGGTTTAAGTTATTTATGGACTGGTTCGATTAATGGAATTAAGCTCCAAATTTGGGCGACTTGCGGTGCGACCCCGCGTCGACGTAAGAGGGCAGACCCCGCGTCGCCGTCAGGCGCAAGGGAATGCTGCCCTAGCAAGGGAACGCGCACCGTTGGTTATTTTACGCAGTTTTAATGGATTTAGGAGATGCGATAGCTGATGAGTTAGCATTACCTGTAGATCGTATTTCTCTGGAAATGATTTACCGTGGTCTTTATCATTTCTCTGTGGCTCATCAAAAGGGTTTAGCTGATGACCCACTGTCCTACTTTACAGCACCAGAAAATCAAGATTTGGGAATAGTTAAATCTATCCGAAAACCTTCAATTCGACTCATTATTGCTCCATTCCCTGAACGACAGAAAAACTCTCCCGACTTTTTTTTTTCGGCTAGTTCTCAAATCCACTTGACAACTGCTCTTCAAGCTTAAGTTGTGACCAATGGTGCCACAGCCAATAGTAGAAAATAGCTTTTTAATAACACAGCCGGGAATAACAAAAATAGAGCTGCCCAAAGGGATTAATCTAGAGCAAGGAAAAGTTTATCTTTGGTACGTAGCTATTCCCTGTGATGATAGTAAAAATGCTCAACTTCAAGAAATTTTGGCATCTTCTGTGGAATTTGTACCAGTTTCTTCTAAAGTACAGGCTGATCTAGAAAACGTTAATACCGACATGGAAATTGCTATCATCTATTTTGAAAATGGCTTCTGGTATGATGCTTTGGCATTTTCGATTGAAAGTAGCTCTGATTATTTACAAGATTTATTATCAAGTATTAACCTCAAGTAATTAGTATAGAATAACTTCATCTATTTTATAGACAAATATAGACATAAATAGTCTATGATATGGGAATGAAGTTAAGCGATTATGCCAAACAACATGGAATAAGTTATCGAACTGCTCATCGAATGTGGAAACGAGGCGAACTAAAAGGTCGTCAGTTATCTACAGGTACAATTTTGATCGATACTTCCTCACCAGTTGAAGGAGTGATTATTTATGCCAGAGTTAGTAGTGCTGAAAACAAATCTAATTTAGATTCCCAGGCATTAAGAGTTGAAAGATACTGTATAGCTCGTGGTTATAAAATTGTAGGTATAGTTAAAGAAGTGGGTAGTGGTGTCAATGACTCGCGCAAAAAACTAGTTAAGATGCTACAACGCGATGATTATCATTTAATTGTTTGCGAACATAAAGAGCGACTAACTAGAGTAGGGTTTAACTACATCAAAGTGTTACTTAATCAAGCTGGTAAAGACGTGGAGGTAATAAATAAAGCCAGAGAAGAGAAAGAGGATCTCATGCAAGACTTCATCTCTATTATTACCTCGTTCTGCGCGAGAATATATGGAATGAGAAGGCAAAAACGTAAAACCGAATGCATAATCAAGTGTTTGGAGAATGGCGAAAATGAAGCTGGTTGAAAAGCATTTGATTAAACCTTCCAAGTCTATATATGCAGAGATAGACAACTTGACTTTTTTGTCTAAAAATTTATATAACTGTGGAATTTATCAGTGTCGTCAAGCATTTTTTAAAGGTAAGCCTGTACCAAGTTTTAATCAACTTTATCATCTGCTAAAAGAAAGTGTTGATTATAAAGCTTTACCAGCTAAAGTATCTCAGTTGGTAATTAAACAAGTATCTAAAAGTTTCAAGTCTTATTTTGCTGCGCTAAAAGCTTACTTATCAGATAGTTCTAAATTCTTAGGTAAGCCAAAGCTCCCCAAATACAAACATAAAACTAAAGGCAGAAATATCCTAACCTACAATTACCAAGCCGTGTCAAAACGGGGGATAAAACAAGGGTTAATTCAACCATCTGGCACTAATTTATCGATTCCAACAAAACAAGAAAAGATTGACGAAGTAAGAATTATACCCAAAGGAGGTAATTATGTAATAGAAGTTGTTTATGAAATGGAAGAAGAATTAGTTTCTCCTGAAGAACATATCAGAGTAGCTGGGATTGATATTGGAATTAATAACTTAGCTTGTGTTACTTCAAATGTTTTAGACTTTCAACCGTTTATTGTATGTGGTAAAGCATTAAAAAGTGCTAACCATCATTACAATAAAACTAAAGCTAGACTTCAATCATTGTTGTCTGAAAACCAATACAGTTCTAATCGCATTCAAAGATTAACTCAAAAGCGTAATAGCAAAGTGGATTACTATCTCCACACAGCTAGTCGATATATAGTAGATCGATTGCTTGAGAATAAAATTACTTTACTGGTAATTGGTAAAAATGATAACTGGAAACAGAAAGTAAATTTAGGTAAGAAAACAAATCAAAAATTCACAGCTATCCCACACGCGACATTTATCAATCAACTGATTTATAAGTGTCAATTAGTAGGAATAAAAGTAATTACTGTTGGTGAGGCTTATACTTCCAAGTGCAGTTTTTTAGATTTAGAACCAATCAAAAAACAGATTACTTATTTAGGGAGAAGAATAAGACGAGGTTTATTTAAGGCGAGCAATGGTCGAGTCTACGGGGCAGATCAAAACGGTAGCTTAAATATTATCCGAAACGCAGTTGGTGATTCCTTATTTTTAGGACAGCCGATAATGAGGCTTGTAGTTAGCCCAGTACGGATCAAACCTTACCAAGCTAGTAAATGTCATGTTTGACTATAAAACTGGTAACTATAGTCAATACAAGAGAATCATACATTGTTTACTGAGCAAGGCGATCGCTAAAATAGCGTCGATATAATTCACAACGGGGAGTCACTTCATTTCCTCGCAAGTGAACTAAACCCATACTGTGTAGTTTAAACATCTCCACAAAATCTAAACGCACAGGAGTATTAGAACTTAGAACAGTTTGCAAAGCTGCAACCAAATGGGGGTGTTTTTGCAGATGCCATAAATGGCGGCGTAGATGATTGCTAAAAGGACTGGTTTCTGTGTCAGCCAAAGAAAATAATTGTTCTAAGGTTTGCTGTTTTCTGACTAAATCATAAAGAGCCTTTCGTACTAAATAAGGATGTCCTCCGATAGTTTTCATTAGTTGTTCGACTTGCTCTAAATTCCAATCCAGTCCATGTATTTGAGCTAAATCCATTATTTGGGAAGAATTAAATTCTGATAACTCGACAGGTAAACCCACATTGAAAGGGGATTGATTGATATTTAGGGGAATATATACTTCAGTAGAATGTACCAGGATTAATCGCAGTTTTTGCCAAATGGGATTGCTTTTGGCTTCTTCGTGCCAAGAACGTAATAAGGGAAAAAAATCATCTGCTAAGTCAGAATGTTGAAAAATACTATCAACTTCCTCTAAGGCTAATACTAAGGGATGTTCTAATTGTGCCAGTAAGTAATTTTCCAAGTAATCTTTACAACTCATTTTTGAGCCGAAAATATCGTCCCAATATTCCGCTACTTTATTCGATAAACCCAGTCCTTTGCTGAGGCTGACACAAAACCATTTTAAAAACAAATCTAAATCTTGAAAAATTTTGCTGTCGGCTAACTGAAAATTAATAGTTACTGTACGGTAATTTTGTTGAGCAGCATAGGAAAGAATTCTTACCATTAAGGAAGACTTTCCCATTTGTCGCGGTGCTTTGATGCGAATTAATGACCCTGGTTTTAATATAGTTTCATAGCAGCGAGTTTCAATGGGAGGACGTTCGATATAAAATTTGGATCCCAATTGAACCCGTCCCTCTGGTAATTCTAATTCGGTTGTGAGAGTAGTAGAAACTGTATTAGGCTTTTCAATAGAGGTAAGATCGCGATCGCCTTGCTTTAATTCTAAATCCGCAGTTTTTGAAGAATCAAGTTCATCTGTTTCTGATTCTAAATTTTGAATTTTTAATTCTTCCCTTCCCCGTCTTTCCAAAACAGCACGGAAATTCTTCTTAGTAATTTTTTCGGCTAAACCTTCAGAAAGTATCTCCCAAAGAGTAGCACCAATCATTTTGACATGGGAATCAGAACAGTAATTAGCTTCAGCAATCTCTTCATATTTCTGCCCCAACCACGCGCCTCGAAAAATCGCTGTCTGGAGCGTATTTAGGTGTTTACCTGTCTTAGTAAAGATTAACGAATCAGCAACGGCTAATGCTGTTTCAACCTCCATGGATTTCCCAGTATTTACTAAATAATTGACTCAATATTATATTTTTCAATATATCAGTGATCGCACTTAATAATACTTTTTCGTACTTTTTTTTAAAAAGCAGTATTTCAATTTACTTATTTTCCAGAGAACTAGCTAATTTATCAGACTTTTTTTGACTGACCTTCTGGAGAAAACTTTATATCGTGATTAATAACAAAACTAAATTGAGTTAAGAGTATCAAAAATGAAAATCAACTTACCACAATTACTATTAACTGCAGGACTGAGTGTGGGAATTATCTCGATTCCTTCTATCGCCGAAGCTGGATATCCTTTGAATGGCACGAGTTTAATAGGTCAGGTATCGCGCCCCACCAGTCAAGACCGACCACAAAAGTTGACCAAGGGCTTCACTATCAATGGTTCGAGTTTAACTGGAGCAAAAATCAAGAAACGGCAACAGTCAAAGGCTTTAATGATGAATGATTCGAGCTTGACTGGACAGTCTTCTCAGAAGTAAATCTCAATCCCAGTTCATTAACGCAATTAAGACGAAAAAGCCTGAAAATAAAGAGCGATCGCTGAAGGATATCAGCTTCGCGATGCCGAACTCGATCCCCAAGATTCTGACCGAGAAACCTATCTTTACACTGTTTTTGCCCAAAATCCTATCCAGTATTGCCCTGTCCAAGAAAAGGGGAGGCAGCTATGACCACAGTTTTGCAATTGGAAAACCACACCATCAATGGAGAAGACATTCTTCGACGACTCACTAGTTATCAGATGATTCCCCAATTACGCCGTGAGCGCATCATTGATGAGGCGATCGCACCTATTTCTTATACTGAAGAAGAATTAGAGAACACACGCCAGCGATTCTACGAACAAAATCAACTCGACGACGATACTAAATTACAAGTATGGCTTAAACATCACAGCATGAGCCAAGAGTTTTTAGAAACAGTCTTTATCCCTCGGCTACTCAAAATCAAAAAATTTAAGCACCAGCAATGGAATCACCAACTAAAATCTTATTTCTTGAAACGCAAGCATGAATTAGATCGAGCCATCTATTCTCTAATTCGGATTCGAGAGCGAGGAATAGCTAAAGAACTATATTTTCGCATTCAAGAAAACGAGCAATCTTTTGCCGAAATAGCTCGCCAATACTCCCAAGGGCGAGAAGTCCAAGTCAATGGCATTATTGGTCCAGTTGAGCTTGGCACTATGCATCCGACATTAGCACGTCTGCTTGCCATCAGCCAACCCGGTCAACTTTGGCATCCTGTCCCTGTAGAAGAATGGTTGGCGATTGTCAGGCTAGAAAAATTGATTCCAGCCCAGTTAAATGTCTCCATGCGTCAACGGTTGCTGCGCGAACTGTTTGAAGCCTGGATACAAAAGCAGATGTATGAGAATTCCTGAGTTTTCCCATTAGTGACAACTTAAAAATATTGGTCTAATTAAACTTTTATTTTGTCTAGCAAACCAAGTAAATAAGTACGAGCGATCGAAAAGCTCTCAACAGTGCGATTTCGCTGCACGAAGCAGCAAAGCCGATCGCTTTAAGTTCAATATCAAAATATAGAAATTATTGATAGTCTAAAGTTATTTTAGGTTATATTTTACTATTTTACAATATTTTTTTAAAAATATCTCTAAAATACTCGTTTTTATCTCTACTTTTTCTCGATTACTCTTTATAACTAAATCAAAGGCAAAAATAAATGCCTTAAAACAATTAACTTAACATAGGAGAAATACAATGAATACATCAGAAAACGACACTCTATTCGGAAGTGACTTTAGAGATACGTTATTTCCAAGAGAAGGTAATGATACCGTTTTCGCGAACGGTGGTAATGATCTTGTTAATGGTGGATCTGGGAATGACAGTATCGTCGGTGGTTCTGGACACGATCAACTTCTTGGTGGTTCTGGACTACTAGATAACGACACTATTGAAGGTGGATTGGGGAATGACAGAATTGTTGGTGGAGATGGCAGCGACCTACTTGAAGGTGGTTTTGGTAGCGATACATTTCGATACTCATCATTCAATGGAATTGATACCATTAAAGACTTCAATTTCATACAAAATGACAAAATTGAAATTAATAGTTTAGCAACTGGTGTATCTTCATCCGATCAATTTCAATACAATCAATCCATTGGAGTTCTGCAATTTGACGGACGAGATTTTATTCGCTTTACCCCAGGAACTAATTTCGATGTAAATCGCGATATTAATTTTACTTAGCTAGAACAACAGTATCGATTAAACTCTGCCGATCGGAATATTTTGCCTTAAATTCCCTCCTGTATGGCACTGGGGGGTTTTTTCTCTACTCAATATCAAAATATGGAAATTCCAATGCTAAACATATTCTGTGTCGCTCACAAAAAGATCGGGCTTCCTAATATTCCTTGCCTTCATTTAATCCAAGTTGGAAATCAGGAAGAATCCTTTGCTAAATTTCGCGATAATAATAACGACAACATAGCCACAAAGAATTCTTCATACTCTGAACTGACTGCATTTTATTATGTCTGGAAGAATATCCCCAGTCCCCTAGTTGGATTCTGTCACTACAGACGTTATCTGCTCCCTCCCTCACTTAATGAATGGATTCGCACAAGTGCAATCAAATCTTATGGTTCAGGCTATCTGATCCCAGAACAACAACTATTTGACAAATTTTCCGAGTTCAAAAACGTCTATCAACAAGCATTCATCAAATCTTTAGAAGATTGGGATATGATTCTACCTCATCCAAACCCTTTACCTGTGGGAGGATTTATCGAGCAATATAAACTGTATCATCCTATCTATCCTTTTTTCAGAATGCTATCTCTTCTTGCAGAGCTAGATAACAAGATGGGCTTACTAGCTTACGAGTTCTTCCTTCAGAGTCGCTATGCTTATTGGAACAACTTATTTGTAACAAAGTGGGAAATCTTTGAAGAGTATTGCCAATTCTTATTTAACCTTTTGAGCCTACTTGAAAAAGAAATCAACCTACCTAATTCAACTTATCAGAAAAGAGTATTCGCCTTTCTTTCAGAACGATTGTTCAACTTCTGGATCTGGTTCAAGGGGCTGAAAATCTCCACAGTAGATTGGTGCATATTAGATAGTTTGACTCACCAACAAGAGCCTCACCAATGGAATGGAAAAAATCAAGTCCAATATCAAAAAACTGTGGGATAACTAACGAGATTATTCCAACTCGATTGTCGAGAAGTTAATCTGGCTCGAATAGCCGCTGTTGTTCCGCATCTGGATAGGTTTCTATCTAGTTGCCAAATTTTAATGGTGCGATTTCATCGCCTGGGCTGGGTTTAATTATATTTGAATTCTCAATCTTTTAGTTGAATACTATGTAGTTTTTAGTACATTTTTGGCTGAAACGTCCAAATAAGACCTTAATAATACTATTGTGTAACTATATTTTTAAGTTCGAGTAAGTTTGAGAAGTCATGACCAAAAGATTATTAAATTACTTTGCTTTGGCGATCGCCAGCTTAATGCTAGTTATTGCTTGTAATTCTGATACCCAATTACAAAACACTCAGGTTGCCAAACCGCGATCGCCAAATCCTGAAAAAGTTTTAAAAATCTGGTGGGATAAAGGCTATTATCCCGAAGAAGATGAAGCATTACGTGCAGTTGTCAGTAATTGGGAACAAGAAACTGGTAACCAAGCAAAAATATCTTTCTATACCAATGACGAGCTATTCCTCAAAACAGAAAGAGCGATTCAAGCTGGCAATCCTCCTGATGTTTTAATGAATGATGCTGCCGATCGCTTGCTTAGTCCTGGTTTAGCTTGGGAAGGCAAACTAGCAGATGTTTCTGATGTTATCGAACCGATTAAAGATTTTTATTCTGATACTGTTTTAGCTACCACTTATTTTTATAATCACCGAGAAAAAAAGCGAAGTTATTACGCCATTCCTATCCATATAGGGATCCCTCATATTTTTTACTGGCGAGATTTACTCCAACAAGCAGGAAAAAGCGATGGAGATCTTCCTCAAGATTGGGATACTTTCTGGCAGTTTTGGCAACAAGTACAAGATAAACTAGCAACTCAAGATGAGTCCCCAAAAATTTATGGGATTGGTTTGCCTATGTCAGTCGAAGCAGCCGATACGGACGATATTTTTGAGCAGATTATAGAAGCTTACGACGTAGAAATTTTAGACAGGAAAGGTCAGTTACAGGTAGATAATCCCCAAGTACGCCAGGGTATTATAGACTGCATCAACTGGTACACTCAATTTTATAGCCAGGGTTATGTTCCTCCAGGGGCAGTCAAGTGGTTAAACCCAGACAATAATCGTAGCTTTATCAACCACTTGGTAGTTATGACTCCCAACCAATCTCTCTCTATTCCTGCTGCAGTCAAACAAAACGAGGAGATCTATTATCATCAGATGGTCACAACGAAATATCCTGATAAACCCAGCGGCAAACCAATGCGTTACATAGCCATGATCAGGCAAGCAATTATTCTAGCTGACTCGGATAATCAAAAATTAGCCAAGGACTTTCTTGCTTATTTAAATCAACCAGAGGTAATCAGTAAATACATTAAAGCTGCTAGAGGGCGTTATTTGCCAGTAAATAAGAAGGTTTTAGCAGATCCCTTCTGGACAGATCCAGCCGATCCTCATATTTCGACTGCTGTCCAACCATTTCTGAGAGGAGACATTCGTCTACCATACACAGTCTTAAATCCTGCTTATAGTTTGGTGTTGAAGGATAGTATTTGGGGAAAGGCTATCACCAAAGTAGTTCTAGATAAAATATCTGCTGAACAAGCTGCTGATGAAGCGATCGCCCAAATTAAAGAAATTTTTGCCCAATGGGAATGATTGGACTTTGGACAAAAAAATATGATTAAACTCATCAACTTTTCTTGGTGCAAGTTAGGGGTTCAACCTGAATTTAACTGAGTTTTCCAAGTCCTCAATTTGACTGAACTATTGATTAAAATAATCAAACATACTTGGAAACGAAAGACAAAAAATCAAATTTTGTCCAAAGTCCAAGAATGAGTTAACAGTAACTAAAAATTTCTCTAGTTCTTCACATTAATACATAAGACTTTAATAATACTATTGTGTAACTATATTTCTAAGTTCGAGTAAGGAACGAGAAGTCATGACCAAAAGATTATTAAGTTACTTTGTTTTGGCGATCGCCAGCTTAATGCTAGTTATTGCTTGTAATTCTGATACCCAATTACAAAACACTCAGGTTGAAGAAACTCCACAGCCAACTCAAGACACTGTTCTAAAACTTTGGTGGGATAAAGGCTACAATCGCGAAGAAGATGAAGCTTTAAAAAAACTGGTCAAAAACTGGGAGCAAGAAACTGGCAATAAAGTCCAGATTTATTTTTACACTTTAGATGCACGTTCAGAAAAGCCTCAAAGACATATTCCAAGCGGTTCTATTCCCGATATCTTTATTAGTTTTAAAGCCGAAAGCACTCTTAATCCCAGTCTGGCATGGGAAGGTAAATTAATGGATGTCACTGATATCATCGAGCCAGTTAAAGAAATCTACGACCGTGGAGCTTTAGAAACAGCTTATTACTTTAATAATGTTGCACAAAAGCGTAGTTATTACGCAGTTCCCATTCACAGAGCAGCACTTCATCTTTATTATTGGCAAGACTTACTCGAAAAAACAGGCCGTACTAAAGCAGATATTCCTCAAGATTGGGATGGTTTTTGGCAATTTTGGCTGGATGTAGGAAAAGATCTCAGAACAAAACATCAACAAGATATTTATCCTATAGGCTTACCAATGTCTGTAGAAGCAGGAGATACCTATCAAGCTTTTGAACATATCCTTGAAGCTTATAACGTCAATCTTGTAGACTCTAAAGGAAATTTGTTAGTTGACAATCCTCAAGTACGCCAGGGGATTATTAAATGTTTGGATTGGTATACGCAGTACTATTTGCAGGGATACACTCCTAAAGATGCAGTAAATTGGAATAATGCCGCGAATAATCGCCTGTTTCTCAATCGTAAAATCTTGACGACTACTAATGCTAGTCTGTCAATTCCTGCTGCGCTACGCAAAGATCCCGACACTTACCGTAATAAATTGGGAATTGTTGAATTGCCCAATAAACCCAATGGCGAACCAATGCGTCATATTTTTTTAGTAGAACAAGCAGTTATATTTAATAATGCAGCACATCCACAACTAGCTAAAGACTTCCTCGGCTATCTAATACAGCCAGAGATAATTAATAATTTTCTTAAGGAGTCAGGAAGACATTCCCCTGTCTATAAATCTGCTTACAAAGATTCTTATTGGACTAACTTGGAAGATCCTCATACTTCCACAGTAACCCAAACCCTGACCAAAAGTAAAATTCGCCCGATCTATCCTACTGTTACTCCTGCTTACAGCATTGTATTAAAAGAGAATATTTGGGGTCAGAGTTTAGAAAAAATTGTCTTGAATAATATTACTCCAGAACAAGCTGCTGATGAAGCGATCGCCCAAATTAAAGAAATTTTTGAGCAATGGGAATAAATGTAATCACAAAACTTCCCTAGTTCTTCCCGATTGCAGTCTATGCTCAACGATCTCAGTCTATGCTGAAAAATAATTTACTTTTTTAGTACAAATGACTTAGCTTGCTAGTTGGTATGGAGAAAAAGTTTCCTGATCGTTTTAAATTTAAGTATAGATGGATCATTTTAGCGATCGCCATTATCTTAATCTCCATAGCTTGCTCGAATATGATTAACTCCGATCCTCAGATAATCAACAAGTCAGCAACCGCAACGACTGAACTTAATATTTGGTGGGAACAAGGTTTAAATCTCGACGAAAATGAGGCAATTCTTACCATTGTTAATAACTGGCAAAAACAAACAGGCAACCAAGTTAAGTTGTCTTTTTTTACTAACGATGAGTTGACAGGCAAAGCTCAAAGAGCGGTTAAAGCGGGACATCCTCCAGACATCATGATGAACCCTAAAGCGGAACGAATTCTTTATCCTCGTTTGGCTTGGGAAGGTGAACTAGAAGATGTTTCCGATATCATCGAACCGATTAAAGACAATTATCCCGCAAATATTCTGAGGGGGATTACTTATTACAATTCTCTTGAGGATCGACGTAGCTATTATGGAGTTCCCATTTATCAGTCGACGATGTTTATTTATTACTGGCAGAAGTTACTGGCTTCAGTTGGTTTAGACTCCAAGGATATTCCTCAAGATTGGGATGGTTTTTGGCAGTTTTGGCAGCAAACACAACAGAAAGTTAAAACCGAGCAGAATAAAGACATTTACGGATTGGGATTAACCCTTTCTGGCAATGAAAGTACAGACGATACTCATGATCTCTTCGAGCAAATTTTAGAAGCATACGATATCGATCTGTTTAATGAGGAAGGGAAGCTAGATCTAAATCCTGAAGTGCGTCAGGGAATTATTGATTGTTTAGACTGGTACGCTCAATTTTATCAACAGGGTTATATCCCACCAGATGCGGTGAAATGGTCAAATATTGATAACAATCGCAATTTACTCAACCGATTGGTTTTGATGACTCCCAATAATACTTTATCGATTCCTGCCACTGTGCGTCAGGATACAGATACTTACTATAAGCAACTGGGTATTGCTGAATTTCCTAATAAACCCAGTGGTCAATCAATGCGTTATTTAATTTTTATTAGACAAGCAGTTGTTTTTAAGAACTCGCCTCATAAATCTCTAGCTAAAGACTTTTTGCGCTATTTTATACAGCCTCAAGTCACTATCGATTACCTCAAAACGACTGGTAGCAGAAATCAGCCAGTACAAACTTCAGTATGGTCCGATCCGTTTTGGCAAAATACCCAGGATCCCTATATTGCTACTGCTACTAAAATCTTAACCACGGGACAAACAGGCTTATCATACATAGTCGAACATCCAGCTTATAGTCAAGTTCTGGCAGAAAATGTTTGGGGCAAAGCTCTAACTCAAGTAACTGCCGAACAAATCAATTGCCCACAAGCCGCAGATAAAGCCATAGCCAGGATTGAAGAGATTTTTGAGCAATGGTAAGAGAACTAATGAACCATGAATAAAATAATCAAATATATTCTGATATCTTTGGCAATCTGTTTAAGCTTACATTCAGCAGGAGCCTACTTTAATGAAATCCCATCCTAATTACTCCAGCCTTTGCCACTACAGAGCTATTGCTGCTTAATTTTGTCCTAACCATTGTTCAAGTAATTGCCTTAAAGAATTAGATACAGTCGCTACATCTGCATTACCATCAATAACTTCTAGAGAGTCAATATCACGGTAGAATTGGATTAAAGGCGCAGTTCGCTCTCGATAAACTTCTAAACGTCTACGGACAGTTGCTTCATTATCGTCTTTGCGTCCGCGTTCTAACATTCTGTCGATTAGAATTTTTTGAGACACCATAAAATATACTACTCGATCGTAATTCTGCTTCATTTTTTGAAGAAGTTCATTTAATGCTTGGGCTTGATCGAGATTACGGGGAAAACCATCTAATATCCATCCTTTTTGAGCATCTGCTTGTTCTAAACGCCCTTCAATTAGTCCCATAATTAGAGAATCTGGTACTAACTCACCCTCATCCATATAACTCTTGGCTAAAAGACCTAAAGGCGTTCCTTCAGCTACCGCTTGACGCAAAATATCGCCAGTAGAAATATGAGGAATATTTTGTGCTTTAGCTAATGCTTCCCCCTGAGTTCCTTTTCCCGCTCCTGGTGCGCCTAAAAAAATTAATCTCATAATTCTAGTTTGTGAAATTTGGAGTTTTTAATTGAATTTATAACCTGAGAAATTTCTTGCAGTACCTATATTAGCAGTAAATTCTATTCCACTGTATTTACACAATATATTTTGTTACATCCCTGTTTGGTTGCGAATCATCCTCTTAATATGGGTTGAATAGTGGCTATTCCTTGATAGAGATTATCTATTTGCCGTTGGTTTTCCAAACTACCGTTATCTACTAAAGGAACTACCACATAGCTAATTTCCAGACTAGCAGCAGCAATTAAAACTTTTTTCATTTGTTCTAATCGCGATCGCCTTTGACTTCAAGTTTTTGCCCCTGATTTAGCTAGTCCACTGGCGATCGCTGCACCAATACCCCTGGATGCTCCAGTCACAATAGCTACACGGTCTTGTAAAGAAAAAAGCTGCACCATATCCGCCTTTATTAGCGGTAGTTAATTGACTAACTTATTGATATCTTGAGCAAACTCTTGGCGAATAGGCGTAATTTTGGGGGTAGGTTCTTCTAGAGATGCTTCGACAATCTCGCACAGTACATGACAGATAGCAGTGTGAGCTTCCTGAATTCTAGCGGTACGCGATGAGGGAACATTTAAGTTTAATTGGCACAAACTACCTAACTCTCCCCCTGTTTCTCCTGTCAATCCAATCACACTCAGTTCTTTGGCGATCGCTATTTTTACACCTTCAATAATATTGGGTGAATTACCACTAGTACTAATAGCTAGAACCAAATCTCCTGAATTTCCCAAGCCTTCGATTTGACGAGCAAAAAGTTTCTCTACACTGTAGTCATTGACGATCGCTGTCAAAATAGATGTATTGGCAGTTAGGGCAATAATTAGCAATCTAGACTATGAACTAGTATCAACTGCTAACTTTTCCCTCGCTTTGATAGCGCACTATCATTTCTTGACACAAGTTGACTCTGTTAATACTTTTTGCCGCTATTAACCTTTAACCCTTAGTCATACATCCTAGCTTCTAAAGCACTAGGATTTTCTTCGCAGTAAAGTTCAAATTCACTCTTAGGTTTTTCTACAAAGTCACTTTTTTTGAGAATATCGCTAATTGAAATAATGCCTAATAATTCACCTTCAACTACAGGAGCGCGACGAATACGGGTGTTGGCGAAGAGTCGGGCTACATATTCCACACCCAAGTCGGGAGTGACTGTAACGCAGGGTTTAGTCATAATTTCGTATACCCGCATTTTCTTGGGATCGTGTCCGAAAGCTGCTACTTTGTAGACAATATCAGTTTCCGTAACGATGCCGTAGGGATCGCCATAACTGCGACGTTCTACAATCAAAGCTCGTAAGCCTTTCTCTTTCATGATTTTGACTGCATCAGCAATGGTTGCCGAACCACTGATAGTAGCAACATCTTTGGTCATGATTTCTTGTGCTTGCATCATGGTAATAGTCTCCTTAATATCAAAAAATTTATCTGTGCATTAAGCTAATTAATCTCCGAGAAAATTGATTAGTTATTTTTCTTCTCGGCGTTTATCTGCAGCAGCAGCCTGTAATTCTTCTACTTCATCCCAAGCAGCAGCACATTCAGGAGAAGTTGCACCCTTGGCAGCACAGATTGCTCGTGCTTCTTCGCGAGCTACATCCAATCTGTCCTCGATGTATAGTTGCTTGGGTTTTTCAACGAAGTCACTTTTCTTGAGAATGTCACTAATAGAGATAATCCCTAGTAATTTTCCTTCTATTACAGGAGCGCGACGAATACGGGTGTTGGCGAAGAGTCGGGCTACATACTCTACACCCAAGTCAGGGTTAACTGTAACGCAGGGTTTAGTCATAATTTCGTATACCCGCATTTTTTTAGGATCGTGTCCGAATGCTGCTACTTTGTAGACAATATCAGTTTCCGTAACGATGCCATAAGGATCGCTATCATTACGACGGTCTACGATTAATGCTCTTAATCCTTTATCCTTCATGATTTTTACTGCATCAGCAATTGTAGCCGAACCACTAATGGTGATTACATTAGCAGTCATAATATCTCTAGCTGAGAGCATCGATTTTTATCTCCTAAAATTTATTTAATAATTGACTTTTATGCCGATATTTTTGCAGACCAAGGCATTACTGGTTTTGTTCTAATAGATCATTGCTGAGGGAGAATTTTTAAGGTTCTGTTTTCTGACAATGACTTTTCTGGCAATGACTGATGTATTAGAAGAGTGAGCATCAATGACATTTCCATTAGCAGAACAAGTAATTAGTAAGTAATCACAACTGGGACATTCTGTTTTGATAGTCTGACTTTCAGGACAACTATTAGTTCCTTCTACTGCACTAATTAAATGGCTGCGTAGTGCCAAGCTACCACAATCAGAACATCGGACAGTATAAGTATGATTCATAACTAAATTCTCAATCGCATTTACAAAAGAAATAGAGACAATTGCTACAGTTCGCACAATGTCTCTAGATACGCTGACAAACTTTTTAAAGTCTTAATTGTGTTTCCAAGATATTGCTATAAGCTTCGTAGGACTGCAAGCCAAATAAGTTTTCTACTACTTCACCATCTCGGAACAGTAGAACGGCAGGAATACTTCTAATGCCATACTTTTTGGCGTTCTCTTGACTTTTATCAATATCCACTTTGACCACCCTAACGCGATCGCCATATTCTGAGGCTAATTGATCGATTAAGGGAGCAATCACGCGACAAGGACCACACCAAGGTGCAGTATAGTCAGCTACGACAAGCTTATTATCAGCAATCAATTGGTCAAATTCAGTTTGTTCGACGAAGTTAGCCTGAGTTATCGAAGTCATTTGTTTTTTATCTGAAAATTAGTTAAATAAATTGCTTTCTTAGACAAGAGAGAGTTTTAATCAAGCTCGTCCTCTTGATGGGTCATAATCTTACAGTCTGAAGTGGGGATAGCCACACAAGTTAGAACAAATCCTTGCTCTAGCTGTTCGTCATCTAAAAATGCCTGTTCAGATTGATCTACTGTTCCTTCAAGAATTTTTCCCGCACAACTAGAACAAGATCCAGAATGACAGGAGACGGGCAATTCAATATCGTTATCTTCGGCAGCTTCAAATATAGATTGATCTTCCTCTACCTCAATAGTTTGATTTAAGCCTTCGGCTTCGTTGATTAAAGTTACTTTGTAAGTCGCCATAATTTTAATGCTGCTGATTAATTATTTGAAATTAGAGGTTTACTGATAGACTGTATGAATTAAACTGCTCCATTGCTACACTGACTATGAGTGCAAAAGATTCAAAATCCCGCAATGAAGTCTGGCAAAGACTAGACCGAGGAAGAAAAATAAAGGCTGCGGGCGGAGGCTATGCTGGTTATGGTTCTCCTGCGTTTGGTCAAAAGGCAGTTAATGGAGAACTGGTAACAGATTCTCAAGAACAGGAAATTATTGATTTAGTTCGTCGCCATCATAAATCTGGTAAATCTCTTCAGCAGATTGCTGACTGGTTAAACGGCAATGGCTATAAAACCAAGCGCGGTCAACAATGGCGCAGAATATCTATCAAAAGAGTTCTAGACCGTCTTTATGGCAGAAACGATGCAAAGTCTAGCGTTCGCAAATCATCTAAGACAACTCGAACACCTTTATGCTAGTTTGGCTTTTATAATAAAAGTCTTTTAGCTTTTTATTTGTTACATCTCTCTTATAATAAACCTTAAATCACACAAAAAGCTATTATTTTCAGAATAGATAATAGCTTTTTGTTATATTTACGTGATTTCAACTCGACGTTTTTATAATGTAGATGACCCTAAATCCTAAACAAATCAATAGCTTCAAGACATTGTTTATCAAAAAAAATTTTGCTTAACATTAGTTTAAAAAAATCAGCTTATGAGGTAATGTTAGGTATTCAATAAAACCACTATTACGATCTAGCTATGCAATCTACTGACCAGTCTTTTGCCTCTCCAGATTTAGAAGCAGCAATAGATCGAAAACCGCTAATTATTAGGTCAGATATATCTTTGACCGAAGCGATCGCTTTAATGGGTATGGCTAGAGGAACTAGTTGTAAAGTGGAATTAGACAGTAGAACTCTTGCAAAAATATTTTATGGTATGATAATAGATTATTTTTATTTCAATTTTTCTCTATTAAAATAGTAAGAACTGAGAGATTTTTTCTCTTAACTATTATTTCGCGATTGCTTAATTTAAAAATTGACAGCAAAAATTATTTTAGTCATTAATTAATGACTAAAAATATGGAGGAATAATTCAATTTTGCAACCGCAATTATTGGGCTAATTCATAATTATAAATCCCCGCAATTAAATTAGCCCTTAAGCCAAATCTACGATGCCGATTTCTATATCGATAAGACAAAATTTTGAAGATTTTTAAACGACGATTGATATGCTCAACAGCAATTCTTAATCGATTTAATTGACGATTATATTCTTTCTGTTCTTTTGTTAATTTACCGCCTCTGGGTTTTTTGATAGGGGTTTCACTGTTCTCATGAAATTTAGTAATTCCTTGATATCCTTTGTCCCCTATAACTCGAAGTAATTGATGAAATCTTAGATTGGTTTTTTTAAATAATTTAAAATCATGATTTCTCCCTTTATCATGAGCTAGACATATTATCTTTCCTGTTTTTTGTCCAAGCAATACTTGCGTTTTTAAAGTATGCTCTCCTTGTTTTCCGCTATAAAATCTTTTTTGATGTTTTTTAGGTCTTTCAATTGGACTTTCCATTACGTCCATTAAAATTAATTCTTCATTAAGAGAATTTTCCAATAAAGTTTTCTTTCCTGGTAAACTAAATTTTCGAGATTTAATTAAAATATTTTCAACTTTTTTAACTATCCGAAAAACAGTAGATTCAGATACTTTCCAGTCTTGTGCAATATGAAAATATGTTCGATATTCTCGCCAATATTGTAAGGTCACTAAAACTTGATCTTCAATAATTACTTTGCTCGGAGAACCAGCTTTTTTCTTGAGTTTTTGTTGTCCTTTTACTAATCGAACCATCAACCGAAAAGTTTGACGTTTAACTCCACAAAAACGCTTAAACTTCCTTGCAGAAAGTTTACGAGCCTGCCAATATTTCATTTTTAACCTACAAAAAGCAAACTCTTAATCATACCATAAAAAACTTTTGAAAGAGCTCTAATATTTACAAGCTAAATTAAATAACTTGGAAGCACGGGAAGTTATGAGTACTCCTTTATTTTTGCTCAACCCAGAAGATTCTTTATTGGTGGCAAATCAAGAAATGCAGCGTCGTCGAGTCAGGAGACTAGTTGTATCTTGGAATTGGGGACAGGGATTGGGAATTATCACCCAAACTAGTATGTTACGCATTTTCGATCCCATGGAAATGTATGGAGTAATCGAAACTCTACAAAGTACGGTACAACAGCTAGAACGAGAGAAAGCCGAGCTTTTAGCGTTAGTAAATCCTGAAAGCTAATTAACCCAAGTTACTAGTTATTGAAATAGGGAGACAGAAAAGAAAACCTCTCCAGAAAGTATTCGACTTGGAGAGAGACGAGCTTTCTTGACCCACTTTTGAGTCTTTTTCGTAGAACGGGGATGGTACAAAGAAGACAGATAGCCAGACAAGCCAAACTGCATATATTTGGGAATTAAACATATATTCTGGAATAAGAAGAGTATCAATAAGTGGAAAAGTGGCTATGGCAAGTAAAAACGCAGATCGCATCATTGCTATATTACCTTTTTTACTCGTTTTTCTGGCGGCGGTAATTGGCATGAAAAGCGAAATCAATCTATTTTCCCTGTGTGATCTTAAAGCCAGTCTACATCAACAATCAATTTTCAATTCTTCAAGCGATCGCGCTCCGCGCGGTGGCAAAGCCAATCGCGAAAATATAGTAGTACGTTAATTGGTTAGATCACAAAGGCTATTAGTTAAAAAGTAGCAAATAGCAAGTAGCAATTTTAAAAGTGTCCTAAAATCTCAAGTAATGCTATAGGCTGAACAATTGCCAGTAAACTATAAAAAAATTTAGGCTTCTGGACGCAAGTTGATCTAAACTTGGTGACGTTCTCCAGACATCAAATCAAAGATTATGATGCACAGCGATCCTACACTCGCGAGTAGGTATTCCTGCGTTGCACTTACCTAGACTTTGAACAAGTTCAAAAATCCCTGGTAGTACGCAGTCAGCAGGCAGTTTCCGTTCCCCAGCGTCCCTGGGTACAGCTTTTAAAATGATCCTTTCTACGATGAACATTTTACACAGACATCGAGCCTCCAAATTGAGACTATTTCCTGTCTGTAACCCTATATGTTCAGTTTTCAAGGTAGATGCGGCGAACTATGCGCCTTTCTACGATGGGATGGATTTTTGATTTACTACCGAACTTCGGGTCATCGTCCCCTACTGTTACGCTCTGAACTTATTGTATAACGCCTGTAACCCTTAATATATAAAGATTTTGCATCAAAATTGTCAAGCTATGCCCGATAAACCTTGCGTTGGCTTTCATCCCGACGCTGAACTACGTTACAGCACAAAGCTTCCCGCCAACAATGCTAATAAGGAAGTATTGAAAAGCAAGAGTGTCAACAGGAAGAATTTATAGAATTGGTAAAAGATAAAAGTTAAAAATCCCATTTCCCACTTCAGTTTGTAGTCGTTGAAATTATGAGTAATCAACTTGAACAGAATAAAAAGAACGCGATCGCTTTCTACGATCTGATGTTCAATCAATGCAAGCCTGCCGAAGCAATGGAGCAATACGCAGGTGCGATGTATATCCAACATAATCCAGGGGTTGGCGATGGAAAAGAGGCTTTTATTGAGTATTTCACCAAAATGGCTGATGAGTATCCTGGTAAGTATGTCAAGTTCAAGCGCGTACTAGCAGAAGACAGCTATGTCGTACTGCATTATTTTCAGCATTGGCCTGGTGATAAGAATTATGCTGGCATTGATATATTCCGATTTGATGAAAATGGGAAAATAGTTGAGCATTGGGATGTATTACAAGTTATACCGAAGGAATCAGCCAATGATAACACCATGTTTTAATTGAAAACCCTCTGTTGTCGCTTTATTTATTCGATAGATGCTTATTCTGATTTTGCCTGAAGTGCGGTGTGGCAACTCCCTCGGCGAGACCGTAATTAGTCCTATTTTCATGTCAGCAAGAACAAGCGTACTGAGTATGTTACCCTTGGCTGTGCTTCCAGGGAAAGGCGCAGAACTTTATCAGGGTTTAGGTATCCGATAGATTTTTGCTCACTTTTACTAACAAATAGCCAAAGTTAAACAATGCAAAGCAATCAAAGACTGCTCAGGGACTATCTACCAATGCCTAGAATAAAAATCTAAGCTCTTTATTCTACTGCTGCCTTGGTTCTCGGCTAATTACAGTAATTGTTTTTTGGCTTTTACTTTGCTTTCGTAGAGGCAACTTATCAGTATAGCGGTTACTTACAAACACGGTTTTTCACCTGAGCCATAAGTATTTTAAATTAAAATAGCTCAAAAATAAAGCCTGTATAAAAATAAGCAATTGTTAGTAATAGGAACGCAAATCATCAACTGTTTTTTAACCCTAAAAGAGGCGGTTTGGCTCTTTCTACTTTTTTAACTACCACCGTAATTCCTGCTTTGATGGTATTATTACAAGATTTTCAACCTCAAAGAAGTAAACAAAAGCAAGAGGGTCAAGAAGAATCGAGGGAGTTAGTAAAGGACAAAATTTAATAAAAATAATTAAAAAATACCTTAAAATTAGAGGATGTAAGTCGCACCCACGTTGCTATCCTTGCTTGAGCCTCGAATTCCCTAAATTCTATTTAGTTGTGAAATACTGATGAAAAAACTCATTGCTACTTTCCTAGTAATCTTGACATTTTTCTGGTGTCTTACTCCTTTACCTGTATTTGCTTTTAATTTAGAAGTGGGACAACAAATCAAATTGAAGACAAAGACTGATTTAGGAATTCCTCTGCACAGAAAATCTTCTACTAGCCTGATCGGACGTATTAAAGATGGGACTTTGGCGCAAATCACGGGTACAGCGAAGGAAAAACATTGGTTAAATATCAAAACTGCTGATGGAAAGACAGGATGGATTATAGAAGATTATGTATCTCAAGTTCTTGATCGACCTGTTTTGCCTAAAGAGAATAATCGAGGGACTTTATCAAAAATTAGGCTAAACAAGGATTGAAAATAGCTAAAAACTCTCATAGCTAAAGAGTAGATATAATTTCTCAATGCCTTTTTTTGTTTGATCGCGCTTTACAACTCCAAGCAGAAGGCATGGAATACGATGCTTCTTTATATTATGGTTCGTTGCGATCGCTATTTTAAAATTATGCGATGAAGTGCGATCTTGCCTTACAGTTACAAGAAGAAGGTATGGAATACGATGCTTCTCTATACTATGCCTAATTGCGATCGCCTGCGTCCTATTTTCATGTCCGCAGGAAAAGCGCGTACTAGGTATGTTACCCCTAGCTATCCTTCCAGGGAAAGGTGCAGAACTCTATCAAGGTTTGGGTATTGCTTTAACAGGCGGTTTAGCTCTCTCTACCTTTTTAACTCCTACTGTAATTCCCGCAAGAGATGGGTTTGTTACAGGATTTTCAACTTAGAAAGAGTAAGAAAGACAAAGAGCCTCAACAGGAAGAATCTAGGGAATTAGTGAAGGATAATAGTTAATAAAAATAGTTATAGCGATCGCTTTTATCGAATCATTAAAATGTGAATTCGACAAGTCTGAAAGTAATGATTGAGGCTAGGGAGCAGACAGTAATATATATAAATTTTCGTTGTCATAAACTGTAAAATATAAAACTCAAAATTTCCACCTGAAGTTTTAAATTTATTCCCTAGCTTATGACTTCACCATCAGAGCAACCAATAGATCGCCAATTAGAGTTTTCATGGAAAGAGCTTCACCTACGCAGCGAAATCTGCTTGCCACCACCAGATAGAATTGCTTATCCTAGCTCATCAGAACACTGTATTATTGTTCACGTCGCTAATTCAGATAATTTAGAACGACAACTTGATGCTAAAAAATGGCAGTGTAGTCCTTCCCATCCTGGCGGACTCACCTTTGTTCCTGCTCATCAAAAAGTTGGATGGTTCTGGGATAGGGAAGTTGAATTATTTGAAATTCATTTATCTCCTTTATTGCTAGAGCGAGTAGCGCGAGAAAGCGGGGAAATTGATTCTGGAAGTATCGAACTAAGGGATCGCTTTACCATCCGCGATCCTTTTTTAGAACAGTTAGCAATGGCATTGAGAGCAGAAATACAACGAGGCAACGCCGTTAACCATCTTTATCTAGAATCGCTAC
The DNA here is from genome assembly GCA_030064975.1 of Pleurocapsa sp. MO_192.B19. GTDB lineage: Bacteria > Cyanobacteriota > Cyanobacteriia > Cyanobacteriales > Xenococcaceae > Waterburya. The sequence goes on along the minus strand of JASJDX010000004.1, from coordinate 15,051 downwards.
AAAATGTTTTAGCGGTTCATCTTTTGCGTCATCATTGCGCGATCGAGATTAGCAATTTATCTGCGCCTAAGAAATTAACTCAATCTCAGCTAAAACAGATTTTAAATTATATTCAAGACAATTTAGGCAATGAAATCGAGTTAGCTGAATTAGCTAAAGTAGTTCGCATCAGTCCCCATCATTTTGGGAAGCTGTTCAAGCAAAATATGGGTATACCACCCTATCGCTATGTATTGCAGTGTCGGATCGATCGCGCCAAAAAACTTCTTGCTAAAAAACGATTGTCTATAGCAGCGATCGCAACTCAATCGGGTTTTTACGACCAAAGTCATTTTACTAATGTCTTTCGCAGATACACGGCTTTAACTCCTCGGCAATACCAAAAAAATTTTTAAATAAATACAAAAGTTTCGCCAGATTTTACAAATTGCTAACGATAATTTACAAGATTTCCTTGGCTTGGCTATTTTACTCTGAAATTGAAAAAAGATTTAAAACAAAAATTTATATAAAGATTAACAATGACTAAGTTATTAGGAAAAACTGCAATTGTTACGGGTGCTTCCTCTGGTATCGGTGAAGCCACCGCCTTAGCACTCGCCGCCGAAGGAGCAAAAATTGCCCTGGTAGCTCGTCGAGAAGAAAGGCTACAAGCTTTGAGTAATAAGATTAAGAATCGGGGAGGACAAGCTATTTCCTTGGTTGCAGATATAGCCGATCTAAATAAAGCACAACAGTCAGTTCATCAAACATACGACGCTTTTGGCAGTGTAGATATCTTAGTCAATAGTGCTGGGGTTATGTTCCTTAGCTCGATTGCTGAAGCCAATATTACAGACTGGCAAAACATGATTCAACTCGATTTATTGTCGTTGATGACTCTGAGTAAGACTGCTCTCTCCTATATGCAACAGCAAGGCAGCGGACATATTATCAACATTTCTTCTGTAATGGGTCGCACTATTTGGGCAAGACGTAGCGCAGGTTATAGTGCGGCGAAATGGGGTGTAGGTGCTTTTTCTGAAGCTTTGAGACAAGAGGCAATTGCATCTAACGTCAGGGTTACTTTAATCGAACCAGGAGCAGTGGATACTGAGTTATCTCATAACATTACTAATCCAACCGTAAAAGAAGAAGTATTAGGCTATGTAGCAAATGTAGAAGCTCTTGAAAGTGAAGATATAGCTTCCGCGATTCTCTATGCAGTGACACAGCCCAATCGAGTCAACGTTAATGAAATTCTGCTTCGTCCACTAAAGCAAGAATTCTAAATAAGTTATAGTTCTCACAAGGGTAGATACAATGTAATTCCTTTCTATTTTGACTTATGAAAGATAAGGAGACAAAACATGACTAAGACAATCACTGGAGAAGAACTAAGAACCGCGCTTGCTAAAGGAAAAAATTTAACACTCGTTGAAGCTCTACCTGAGAAATACTATCAAGCTGGCCATTTACCTGGTGCGGTACAGATGAATTATGACGAAGTGAACGCAAAAGCGGATGCCCTTTTACCAGATAAGAATGCATTCATCGTCACCTACTGCGCAAGCGAAACCTGCCCCAACTCTGGCTATGCTGCCGAAGCATTGGTAGAACGTGGCTATACCAACATTCTGAAATATGTCGCCGGGAAGAAGGACTGGACCGAGAGCGGTGGTAAGTTGGAAAAGTAAGTCAGCTATTAATGAATTGATGAAATCCTTACTGGATAGGGGTTTTGAAATTTAGATGCGTTTGCCCTGCAATTAGGGCTGATTGAGACTGCTTACAGTGGTTACGGTAATACTCTTAACAACATATTATCAGGTCACTTTGATACTGATATCGAAAATCTCAAACTAGAAAATTGGTTGGAACAGTAAGGCGATCGCTCTTTTCTAACTTTCCTTTGTCTACTCGATAGATATTTCTTGTGATTATGCGAGAAAGTGCGATCGCACTTCTGAAAGAACAATATGCAGTAGGCACAGTGTCCGCTAGAATAGTACTGAAAAACCGATCGGGGCTTCCCCCTGAAGGCAGAGGGCAGAAGGGATAGAGTTGACATTCATCTACTTTGACAACTTTTTCCCGCTTTCTTTTTAGTACATTAAAACTAATTTATTGGTTATTGTCTATTCCCGAAAAAATTACGTGCTATTGTTCCTAATTCGTGAGCTTGTAACCCATCACTTAGGTCTATATTAGAAAAACTAGAGGATGTTTGAGTCGAGCCTGATGATACTACTTTGTTGATTACATTTTCGGGATGGGTTTGCAGTATTACTATACCAGGGCCTCTCAGTTTAGCTAAAACAAGTCCTTCACCTCCAAATATGGAAGTAAATATACCTCCTGCCAATTTAATCTCGTATTTCACTGACTCGGCAAAACCAACAATGCACCCAGTATCAACATTCAAGCTTTCACCTCTTTCGAGGTTAATTGCTTTAAGATCGCCTCCTGCTGCTATAAATACCCTGCCTGTTCCAGTAAATTTCTGAAATATGATACCTTCTCCACCGAGAAAGCCACTCAAGCCCAGATTCATTGTTAGATCGAGTCTTACGGTAGGATCTGAAGCTAACCACGCACCTCTTTGAGCTATTAAGCTATAGTTTGGCGATATTTCAACCTCTTCTATCGTGCTTAAATATGGACTGGCAAATGCAATTCTGCCACGTTTACTTCCATTATTTACCCACAGAACTTGAAACAACTTTTCTTTTGTCACCAGCTTTTTAACGGCTGACATAATACCACCTGTAGTAGTTTTTGCTTCGATAAATCCGTCGCTGTAGCAGAATGCGCTAGGTTCGGCATAAATAGACTCCCCAGGTTTAAGAGTTATTTCTACGCTTTTGTTATTGTCAGTGTATGTAGTCACTTTTTATCCAAATTAATTTTTACTTCCACTCTTTTATCAGTTTGAACCAAATTAAATGGTTACGGCTTTCAGTTGACTAAAAAAGCGATTACGGAATTTATTTGGAGCTTTTAGCGTCACCTGCGGGCGCACTTTTTCAGTCCTGGCTAGTTGCTAAATATTCTTTTCATAATTTGCTGTTAAAGAATCGTATTGCATTTGATTTATTCGACTAGATTCGTAGAGAGTTTTGGTAATTTCAGAAATACTCAAGACTGAATGAGCGCGATAGCCGTTATCTGCCAGTCTATCTTTTACGCCTCCTTCATGATCGATAAACACGACAATATCTTCTATTTTCAAACCAGCAGATTTTAATTTATCTGCTCCTTCCATTACGCTTTTGCCACTGATTAAAATATCGTCAATTACAACTACTTTTTCTCCTGGATTAAAACTACCTTCAATTAAACGACGAGTGCCATGAGCTTTAACTTCTTTACGGGGGAAAATCATCGGACGTTGAAGATTTAAGGCTAAGCCTGTAGCAGTTGGCAGGGCACCATAAGGAATACCTGCAATGCGATCAAAATCTAAATGCTGCACAATATCGCCATAAGCATTTAAAACTTGATTAAAAATTTGAGGATTGGAAATTATCTTTCTGAGGTCAATATAGTAAGAAAAAGTCGCCCCCGATGCTTGAACATATTCACCAAATAGCAAACAGCCAATATCAAATAATTGCAGAACTAAATCTTGATAAGGATGCTGAGTAAGTAAACATACATTAGGTATCCAAAGCTCGCAACTAGAACTCTGTTGAATTCTTGATTTACGGTATATATTGATCTTTTGATTTAAACTGGCAACTTCTGTGGCAAGATTACTGGTAGAAAGAAAATCTTGAGGAATAGAAATTAATAATCCTTCGCCATTGCTATTTAACCCCACATTAACTAGCGATTCTAAATTACTTTTATTACTCCAAAGACTACGTAGTAAAATTGTTCTTTCTGGCGCGATCGCTCTTATTTTGTCTAATACTTCAGGATTTGTTGTACCTACCTCTAGATATAGCTGTTCTGGAGTTGCCCAAGACTGAGCTTGTTTAACTACCTCTAGATAAAATGGTTGCTCTGGATTAGGATACTGTTGTAGGGCTTCTGCCTGAGGGTTAGAGGTATGACTGAGGATAAATACCGCTTTGTTGGAATAAACTAAAAAAGGTGCAGCATGATCTTGTCCCGCATAGGGGGTGAGAGTAACAGCATCAACTTGCCACTGAGCAAAAATAGTTTTGGCAAATACAGTACTAGTATTGAGATCGCTGTGTTTGGCATCTAAAATAATGGGAATGGATTTGGGGATAGCGACCAAAATTCGCTCTAATAGCTGCAATCCCTCTATACCTAATGCTTGATAAAAGCCCAGAGTTGGCTTGTAGGCACATACATTGTTGCTAGTTGCTTTAATTATCCACAACAGCCAAGCTTCGATACGATTTATTAAACTATCTTGATTTCCCTGAATATATTCAGGAGACATCATTTCAGGATTCGGATCGAGTCCGACAATTAATAAACTATCATTAGCAGCGATCGCCTGATTTAATTTGTCAGCAAAGTTCATTTTGAATTAAAAAAAGATTGTCAGCCAAATACAAGGAGGTTCAGCACTGGTGTACTCAACTCGGTGTTTTTGATGGGCAGGAATAAATAAATAATCCCCTGTGGTTAGCTTAATACGAGAACCGTCTTCATAGCCAAGTTCTCCTTCACCCTGTAATACAATTAACCATTCATCTCGATTTTGGTTATACCATTCTCCTGGTGGAGTAACTTGCCCCGTAGAAACTACTTTTTCAATTAAAACCTTGTCATTATCCAGTAAAGCCTCAAATAACTCCTCTTTCGGCAGCTTAATTGGTAAATCAAAGATATTACCTGGTTTTTTTTCATTCTTCATCCCTCATCCCTCATCCCTCATCCCTTATCCCTCATCCTTTCTGTAAACCACTGCACTGCATCCGTCAATGCCAGATCGATATCAGACTGGGGTAAACCTAATTCGGTAACTGCTTTAGTGGAATCGTAAAACATCTTTTGTTGAGACATTTTTACGCCATCTAAAGCAATTGTTGGTTTCTTACCTAACTTTGCCCAGATCTTTTCTTCTAACCAAGCAACAGTATATGGTATCCAGTAGGGAATAGTATGTCGTGGTGCAGCTATATCCGTAATGGTAGAGAGTTTGGCTAGTAAGTGTTTGAAAGTTAAATTTTGATGACCAAGAATATAGCGATCGCCTGTACGCCCTTTTTCTAACGCCAAGATATGCCCCCAAGCTACGTCTTTGACATCAATTAAATTTAGTCCCGTATCTACATAAAAAGGCATTTGTCGTCTTAAAAAACGAACAATAATTTCTCCTGTAGGAGTAGGCTTGAGATCTAACGCACCTATGGGAGTACTGGGATTAACAATAACTATATCCTGTCCTTGTCGAACTGCCTTAACAGCTTCAAGTTCAGCGTAATATTTTGATTTTTTATAATCTCCCACTAACTTTTCTACTGGACTTTGGTAAGTTTCGTCTACTGCTATACCGTCTTTTCCTACACCAATTGCTGCCACCGAACTAGTGTAAACAATGCGTTCAATACCTGCTTGACGGGCGCAGCTTAAAATATTGCGTGTGCCTAAAACATTGCTACGATAGAGTATCTCCTTGTCAGTTTGCCACAAAGAATATTGTGCGGCGACATGAAATAGTACCTGACATCCTGACATTTGCTGAGATAAGTTGCGATCGTTTAAATCTCCTCTAACAATCTCGACATCCAAAGACTGAAGATTATCTAAACAACTATCAACACGAACCAAAGTTCTTACTTCATATCCTTGTTGCAGTAACAATCTAACTAAATTAGCCCCAACAAAACCTGTACCACCAGTTACAAAAGCGCGCATTTATTTAACTCACTATTCTTAACTAGTAATTATCTCAAGTATCCCAAATAATTAGGTAGGAGTAATATAACTTTAGGGAGCACGCTATAGTAAAAACAAAGTGATAGCGTAGTTTTTATTTAGCGTTGGGAGAAGTCACATCATAAATATGGATAGTAAAGAATTAGCTCAATATATCGAAGCTACCGATGGCATCTCTAAACCTTGGTTACTGGTGCAATTAAGATTAAAAAAATTACAAGAACGGAAAGCTCAAATACCACCACAAGAATACATGAAAGAATTAGAAGATATTCAAGCAGATCTACTCAAGCTAGGTGAATGGTGGAAAGGAAGAGAAAATGAAGTTTTTGGCTCGTAAGCAACAATATACTAGATACTACAAATGCCTGAGTTTTAGTTAATTGTTAATGGTTGATGGCTATGGAACAAAAATTTTTACAGCAGGGTAAAGCTAAAGCGAAAAATGGGGACTATGAAGCAGCAATAGCCGCCTATAATCAAGCGATCGCTCTTAAGATTCAACTTCCTGAGGCTTACTATCATCGAGGGTTAGCCTATTACGATTCAGGTAAAATAGAACAGGCGATCGCCGATTATAATCAAAGTCTCAATCTTAATTCTCAGCAGGTAGAAGTTTATCTTAGTCGTGCTATAGCTTTTTTAAGCATAGATAATATTCAAAGCAGTATTATCGATCTGCAAATTATCTTTAGTCTCGATCCTAACTGCGATCGAGCTTATAAATTACGGGCTAATATCTGCATTCGTCTCCAAGAATACGATCGGGCGATCGACTATCTTAAACAAGCGGGAAAAATTTATTTAGATCGCCAAGATAAAGAAAGCTGTCGTTTTTGTATTGCCCGTATTCGCCAAATTGAACAGCAGAAAATTGAAGCCCAAGGGGGAGTTACTAATCAAGCTTTTCTGCAACAGGTGCTGCAAAAAATTAACCAAGGTAAGCTGGGAGAAGCTTTTCGCGATTGTAATTGGCTATTGCAACTCGATCCCTACGATGCCCAAGCCTATCAATATCGGGGAAATATCAGTGTTGAATTGGGAGAATACGAACAGGCAAAACAAGATTTACGCCAAGCAGCGCAATGTTTCCGCACTCAAGGAAATATCGCCGAGTCTGAAAGATTAGAGCGATGCTGTTTAGAATTACAGCTAAATAATGTTTATGAGCAAAGCACTTTTAAGCAACAAAATATTCCTCAACTAATCCGTACTAGTCATCCCCAAAATGCTCTCCAAAATCGACTATATATCTTAGTTGGTAATTGGAATATTGCCCAAAGTCTGGTAGAAAGATTGATGCAACGCTATCCAGGTAAACCTGATACTTGGTACTGGGAAAAAGCAATTTATGATATCGAACGCGATCGCCTGAGGTAAAGTTTTTGAATTAATTGTATTAAGTCTACTTCTCTTGTTTACAATTCATCGTAGGGGCAAGAGTAGTACTTTTTAAATTACGAGATGAATTTAGATACAGAGTTTACTTGGGAAAAAGCGCAACGAACAGTCGATAATTTAGTCTTTGAGCAAACAGGGAAACATCTCAGCGATATTGAAATTCTTATCTTGCGCGGTGCTTGGGATAATCAAACCTATGAAGAAATTGCTGAAGCTGAAGGTTATACAAGCAACTATTTAAGTAAAGACGTAGGAAATAAGCTATGGGCTAATCTTTCAGCCGCTTTGCAAGAGAAGGTATCAAAGAAAAATTTCCAAGCAGCTTTACAACGGAAATGGCGCATACAAACTCAAGATAGTTTGATTCAATATCAAACTCAAATATTAGAATCTTTAGCAACTGAAAATTTAACTTTTCCTGAAGGTTCAGTTGCTTTAGGTTCTCCTTTTTATATTGAGCGATCGCTTATTGAATCTGTCTGTTATCAAACAGTTATTAAACCAGGCTCTTTAATTCGAATTAAAGCAGTCAAATGGATGGGAAAAACTTCTTTAGTTAATCGAATTCTCGAACAAGGGCGTGTCTCTGCTCACCAAACAGTATATTTAGATTTTGGTTGTGTTGAGCGTTCTATTCTCCAGGATTTAGATAAACTATTGCGCTGGCTATGTGTCATGGTTTCGCGACAGTTAAAATTAGAAAATAAGGTCAAAGATTATTGGGATATAGATATTCTGGGAAGTAATGATAACTGCACCGTATATTTTGAAGAATATATCTTAGCCGAAATAACCAGCGAGATTGCTTTGGCTTTAGATAATATTGACAGATTATTCTCTTACGAAGAGGTAATCGAAGATTTTTTTGGGATGTTGCGAAGTTGGCACGAAAAAGGCAAAATTTATCATTGTTGGGCCAAATTAAAACTAATACTGGCACATTCGACCGAAGTATATATTCCTTTAGACATTAATCAATCTCCCTTTAATGCAGGAGTGCCAATTCTACTCGAAGAGCTTACTGCTTCACAAGTAGAAACTTTAGCTTCTTTGTATCAACTCAATTGGGATCGCTCTCAGATTACCAAGTTAATGGATTTAGTCGGAGGACATCCTTACTTAGTAAGATTAGCAATGTATCAAATTAAAACTCAAAATCTAACTTTAAAGCAATTTTTACAGAAAGCTGTTTCTGAAACAGGAATTTATAGCAATCCTTTACGTCGTTTATTAAATATCTTAAAACAATCTCCTGAACTAAGTTCTGCATTTGTCCAAGTAGTGAAATCTGTTGAACCTGTGCCACTTGATTCTCTGCAAATTTATAAGTTACATAGTATCGGCTTAGTTCAACATCAAAAAAATTTAGTATCCCCTCGATGTAAACTCTATCGAGACTATTTTAAGCGTATTTTGGCAACATAATTTATATATTTATAGCCTTTCTCAAATAGGTGAGGTACAAAATTTTCCGAATTCCGTAGCGTAGCGTCTCGCGTAGCGAGTACTCCGAATTCCGAACTTATCCTAACCGAGGTGTACTTCACTAATTCGAGAACTGCTATACCTCTAGTACGACCAAAATGCTCTGAAAAAATACCTGAAAAAATACCTGAAAAAATACCTGAAAGAATACCTGAATTTTTCCCTTAGTGCTGAATTATAGAATAACTGCATAATCTTAATAAATAACTTTAAACAACTTCTTACAAGCAAAATCATTTTCCAGGCAGAACAATTAAAAGTACATTATAATGAAGTCTAAAAATTTTCATACCTTGATTTTCTTATTCTTTATTAAGTTACTTGATATTCTGATACCTTCAGCAGAGCCAGATAAAATTAGCTATTAGATAGCTGAATAAACTTGTTCAAATTGTTCAAAAAAAAGTTACATTAGCATTTTTACCTAGATGACTGCTAAATACCTTAATGAATGAAAATAATACAACATTCTCATATCAAATAGGAGGAAGTTTAGCTAATGAATCTCCTAGCTATGTGGAACGTAAAGCCGATCGCGAATTAGATAAAGCCTTGAAAGAAGGACAATTTTGCTATGTTTTAAATTCACGACAAATGGGTAAATCTAGTTTGCGAATACGAGCAATGGAAAGATTACAAGCAGAATCAACTGTTTGTATTTTTATTGACTTGACTGGTATGGGAATCCAAGATTTGACTCCTGAAAAGTGGTATGCAGGAATTATTCGTTCTCTAGTTCGTGGTTGCCAACTGCAGTTTAATTGGCGTAGTTGGTGGCGAGAGAAAAGAGATATATTTACTCCCGTACAGAGAATGAGTGTGTTTATTGAGGATATTTTATTAGTAGAAGTTACGCAAAAAATTGTAGTTTTTATTGATGAAATAGATCGAGTTCTCAGCCAAAAGTTTTCTCTAGATGATTTTTTTGCTTTAATTCATAGTTGTTATCAAAAGCGTCAAATTAATTCAAATTACCATCGTCTGACCTTTACCCTTTTAGGCGTAGCAGCACCTAGAGATTTAGTTGTAGATAAAACTCAATCTCCTTTTGATATTGGTACAGCGATAAATTTACAGGGATTTAAATTTAAAGAAGCTTTACCTTTGATGTCAGGTTTAGCCGATAAAGTTGCTAATCCCAAACAGATACTAGCAGAGATTTTATATTGGACAGGAGGACAACCTTTTTTAACCCAAAAGTTATGTAAATTAGTCTTAGAAAAAGGGAACAATCAAGAAAAAACTCTAGTAGCTAATATCGTTGAAAAATATATTATCAATGATTGGGAAACACAAGATGAACCAGAACATTTACGTACTATAAGAGATCGCCTATGTAATCGAAATTCCTCAAAAACTATTCGTCTACTAGGTTTATATCGAGAGATTTTGCAACAAGGAAAAATTGAGCTTAATAATAGCGCAGAACATATAGAATTACGTTTATCGGGTTTGGTTGTAAATAGACGGGGTAACCTAGAAGTTAATAATCCGATTTATGCCCAGATCTTTAATTTAGCTTGGGTAGACGAACAATTAGGACAATTACGCCCCTACGATCAAGCGATCGCCAATTGGATAGCTACAAATAATTGCGATCCAACTTATCTACTTAAAGGAAAAGATTTACAACATGCTCTAACTTGGGCATTGGGTAAAAGTCTTGCCGATATAGATTATCAGTTTTTGGTTGCTAGTCAAGATTTAGCCAAACAGGAAGCAGAAAAGGCTTTAGCAGCAGTAGAAGCAGCTAGTAAACTGTTAGCAATAGCGAGAAAAAAAGCACAACAAAGAGTAAATAAGCAACGGTTAGATCACAAATGGCTATCAATTATCACCTTGGGAGTGACGGGATTTATTTTGTTACTGCGTTGTACGGGAATTTTACAAAGTTGGGAATGGAATTTACTCGATCGCTTTTTTTATTGGCGACTTTCAGCTGAAAAAGAATCGCGAATTGTCGTAGTTACTATTGATGAACAAGACATCAAGGCAGTGGGACAATGGCCCATTCCCGATCGCATTCTAGCAACAGCAATTAAAAAGTTAAAGGCACAACAACCAAGTGCGATCGCCTTAGATATTTACCGCGATTTACCTGTCGCACCAGGAACTCAAGATTTACGCCAAATTTTTAACTCTACTCCTAATCTATATGTCGTCGAGCAAGTACCCGATGATTCTAACGATCCCATTACTCCTCCACCAACTGTCTCTCAAGAACAAGTCGGCTTTTCTAATGTAATCTCAGATAGTGATGGTAAAATACGCCGTGCATTATTATCTATAGTAGGAGAAGATAAACAGACACGCTACAGTTTGGGTACTATCCTAGCCCTACATTACCTAAAAGAGCGCGGAATTCAGCTTGAACCCGTCAATCGCGATCGTCCCAGCGCCAGCTTTGCTAGTCGCTATCGTTTAGGGGAAGCTATCTTTGAGCGATTTCACTCTAATGATGGGGGGTATATAGGTGCAGATGAGGGAGGATATCAAATATTACTCAATTTTTGGGGAACAGAGGCTAATTTTAGGCAATATTCTTTAACAGAAGTACTAAAAGGCGAAATTGCTGCCAAAGATATCCGCGATCGCTTGATTTTAATTGGTTCTACTGCTGAAAGTATCAAAGATTCTTTCTACACTCCCTATAGCAAAAGTTGGTTTCGTTCTCCCCAAAAAATGTCAGGAGTTTTTATTCATGCTAATGTTACCAGTCAAATAATTAGTGCAGCGATCGATAATCGCCCTTTACTCCGCACCTATAACAAACTGTTAGAATCTCTTTGGATACTCTGGTGGGGAACGATCGGAGTTATTATTTCTTGGAGGTTACAATCGGCGATCGCCATTTGTTATTATGTTTGCCTAACTAGCATCTTATTGATTATTACTTGTTACCTAGCATTTTTATCAGGTTGCTGGCTGCCTCTGATACCTGCATTGCTGACTCTGATGGCTACTGTAATTATGGCAATCATCATCACAAATAAACAACGCGATCGACTAAGATTCCATCACACTTTGGCATTCCTGTCAGCAAAATATCCCCAGCAACCTATTGTCAGCAGAATTGCTTTAGAATATCTCAAACAATCAGAAAACAAAGACAATTCATGCCTGATTGACGAAGGAATTAAACAATTACTGTAACAACCTGAGTTCGATAAAGCTCAAAATTTGGGAATTTATCAGTTTTATAGATGCCTCAATTCCTGATTATCTCCTTGTTTATCTCGCATAGTTCGAGGAAAAAATCATAACTCCGCGCCTCCTAACTCCGAATTCCTTGCCTCACGTGTAACAATTACTGTAGGGACAATTCGCCAAGCGGAGGTGCGGTCTCTTGTATGTTAATGTTTCTTCAAGAGTTTATATGCTCCTTCCTTGACAACTGGTTTATTAGCAATTTGATCCAAACCAGCAGATTGCAGATATTTCATCCAAAGCTCGCTCCAATTATCCCAAGACGATTGTCTTTCGGCTATCAAAATATCTAGCGCATCGTACCAAATTCCATTTTGTGCATACACATTAGCCTTTTCCAACCCTGTAGGGGCGAATGACCCTTCTCTCTTACTATTATTAATAGATTCATCAACACGTTTAATCCAAGCAGTAACAAATGGATCGTTAGGATTTGGTTTATTACCGCAAACTAATATTATTGCCCACTGATAATTTTTGCCAATTTCTAAAGCAGGAGCATCATCTGACAATTTAATGCCAATAATTCCAGTTTCTCCTTTAAGATTAATTGACTGTTGCCAATGAGGGTTATTACCTTCTTCTTTGATACTTAAAATTGCTTGGCGTGCTGAAGTTTTAGGTAAATAAAACCAAAAATTAGGGCGCTCGGCTACCGTTAACCCATAGTTGCGATCGGGTACAATAGCAGTTAAACTGAGGCGATTTCGCCCTCCACCAGACCCTTCTCGATCGCCAAGGAACTCCTGTTGTCGAAAGACAAAAAAGTCTTGAGGACACTCTTTATATTGGTCAGAAGTTCCGCCTCGTGAAGCTGCACCCTCAGTATTTTCTGGTCGTTCTGACTCTGGTGGGGGGCGGAATAAGACAGGTGTATTAATCTCAGTATCGGTATCAGCGATGTCTTCGGCTTGTCCCATCTTCGTGGGATAATATGCCGCATACTTTGGTGCTAGTTCCCCAACCGCGCCAAGCGCACCAGCGGTTGCAGAGTAAGTCCGTAGAACTAAGCTGATCCCTACTGTTGTTAATGAGCAACTAAATACAATTAAAAAATTAATCCCATCTGAATTATTGTTTGATTTTTTGGAACAAGTACTTTTTTTGAATAGCTTCATTTTCTTTCCTCGAACTTCTCTTAATAATTTTTTCTGTATTTGAAGCAGATAATTCTCTTAAGTTGGCAATTTTTGGGTTAGCTGGAGTAACTTCTACAGAGCGATACAACTGAAAAACACTCAACACCACCAATGTACATATAAATCCCAAAGCAAAAATAATTTCTTTTTCAGAAGATTGAGTGTGAGTATTATTTTTCCTGTCTGCTGGTGCAGCCAAACATTCTGCTTCTGCTTCAGTACGAAACATAGTTTCGCGGATGCGGTTTCGTTTCAGGTATTCCCTAAATTCACGTTCGTAGGGAAAATCAGAATTGTGTTTGATCATGGCTTTAATTGAATCCCTTGATTTTTTTTCTTGTTACTTACTACTTACTACTTACTACTCTTGTACGGGCGTTAGCAAAGCTCTTCTAAAAGAAGCACGGTCGTTCTCCCCTAACTTACTTACTACTACTACTCATTTTGTAGTCAAACATCTGTAGTAAATATTATGTAGTAAATATTTAAGTATTTTATTTAAGTATTATGCACTTAATACGAAAGCAACAAAAGAGGAAAAATTCAGGTATTACTTCAGCTAGAACTGCTATCTACTTACAGCAGTTTTCATGCTTGATAGACTACGTTGTTTACTAACTAGTTTTTAGCTATTAGCTGTCAGCTATTAGCCCTTCGGGTTCGAGCGCATTCCCTTGCGCCTTGCGTCGCCCTAAAGGATATATCGGAGTGTATCCCTTTAGGGACACCTTCGGATAACGCGGGGTCGCTCTCACTATTAGCTTTTTTAGATTAGACTGATTGTGGTCTACTCAACCCAAAAGCGCAGTAACTGTCTGACACATTTAAATTGAACTATCATGAGACTAAAGAATCAATACGAGATAATACCTTCATATCTTCTTCATCTAAGGTTGCGGGTATGCCGCTGCGGATCAACTCAGAAAAATCTTCATTGGGAACCATAATACACAACACATATAAACGCTCAGAGCCTGTATTTTTTAGATAATGAGTACCCGTTTTAGGCATCAACACGCTATCACCACTATGCAAGGGAACTTCTTTCCCATCACATACTGCCATACCTTCACCTTTAAGGATAAAAAACATCTCCACTGCAAAATTATGGCGGTGAGGAGGAGTTGCACTACCTACATCAAAGATTTCCACACAAACAGTTAATGAGTCGTTGGCATTGCTAGGATCGAAGACGATCGCTAAGCGGTTAGTATCTTTAGGACTAATGCGATAAGCTTGATAATCCTTGAGGGTTTTAATTACGGGAATCATACAGCGTTCGTTCATCGCGTTAGATCTCGATTATGTTTATACTTTTGATTGTGACTTAATCGGTAACGATCTTGAACAAATCCGTAGCAATTATTTTGCTATTTGGGCTTTTGTTTCGACAATATAATATACACCACGATATTTTCTGACACTTACGCTTAATTGTGGTTTGCTTAATTGTGATTTAACGATTTGAGTAGGAATGGGAATAGTATAACTTTGTCCCCGAAACCGAGCAGTATATTCTGAAGCAGTAGTTTCAACTTGATTGTTATCAGCAGAGTAAGTTTGTCCTAAAAAACGTAATTGCATGGTTTGATTCTCCCGTTGTTTTTGTTATTGTTGTTGTTTTTGTTTTGTATGGTCTTATATTAAAAATTTGAGGAGCTAAAAACATCTGAAAAACGTCTTGAATCATACTTCAACTAAAGAGATAACCACCCTTATACTTTCGTTTACCACTGAGTATATTTCTCTATGACTAAAGTCTTTGACTGAATTAGTACTGCTGCCCTTAAGTAATAAGTAATAAGTAATAAGTAATATAGCCTTTCTCAAATTGGTGAGATACAGTAGCAGGAATGAGCAAACCAATTACGAATATCTTTCAAAGAGACTTGACTATAAGCTTCTGCGAGCGCACTTTCTAAGGGACTTCGACGAAAAAAATTATCCCATCGTTTAGTAGAGTTTAGGCATTGCTCAG
>JASJDX010000207.1 GCA_030064975.1 Pleurocapsa sp. MO_192.B19 | reverse complement strand
TTTAAACGGACTTTAACTTTAAGCCAAGAAATTCATTTCTTGGTGCATTATGGGAAGAATGAAATAGCCCTGGTCTTTTCATATAATGGGAGGTTTTTCTGCCCGTTTTGCTATTCAAATAATCATGAGTCTAATATTCGTTGTGGCTGGTAGTGCAAAGCTAATTATTCCAGAACAACTTAATGTAGGTAATCTTTTGATTGACGCAATGAAAGCAACGGGCTACCTCTACACACTCTTGGGTATTACTGAAGTTACTGCTGGTATAGCACTTTTGCATAGTCGGCTCATACCTCTAACCTTAGTTGTTTTAACACCAATTGTTATTAATATTTTTGCTTATCATCTTTTTCTTGCTTGGGCAGGTTTACCCATTGCCATATTGCTACTTTCAGCCCATATATCCTTAATTATTGCCTATTTTCCTGTATACCGAACTGTACTTAATATGTCCTAAAAAATTAACGAAAATAAAAAATATTCGCTGCGGTAAATTATTGAATAATACAGATTGAGATGAAGACAATTAAATTAAAGGGTTTTAAAATAGCTTTATTTACAGTAATAGGCTTTATTTTGGCTATTATTATTTATGGACTATTACAATTAATTGAGCCAGTAGCGATCGCGCCAATCTCCCAATCTACACAACCAGTTACATTTAACGGGGACAAATTACTCATTGCTTCTGATGCAGATATGGTCGCAACCGCCTATGCAGATGCCAAGCTAGATCGGGTTACTGGGGTTGAAGATACTCTGACCGTATTAGATTTACCGCTAGATTCTAATAATCCTCGGATTTCTTCGATTGGTGTATCCAATTCTGTCATGTCTTGGCCGCAAATTATTGCTACTTCCCCCGATGGCAAAAGAGCCTATATTGTCGAAGTGCGATCCCGTCCTGAAGATGGGATTCAAGAATTAGAGACGATTGATGATATGCCTGAAGGTAAGTATCTAACCGTAGTCGATCTTGCTAATCCTGCTCAACCTAAAATTATTGAATCTGTCGCAGTTGGACGCAATCCAGAACATATTAGTATTAGTCCTGATGGCTTGCCCTCGAATGGGGGTAAATTACTGGCAGTTAATTTACAAGATAAAGGACAAGAATTACTAATTGTCAGACTGCAACCTGATGGGACATTAGGTAAGCGATTTTATTTTCCCCTGTCGATCAACGGTACTCGTATGGATAATCAAACCGTAATCTGGCATCCTTCAGGAAAATATCTGGCAATGACTCAGGATCAAAACAGTAGGATTGGTTTTTATAATGTCATCACAGCCTCTAATGGAGATATTCAGGTAGAACCCTACGGTCAACCTTTAGAAGTAGGTAATCATCTTAGCCATCCTAGATTTTCCTCTGATGGTCGTTTTTTATTAGTAACCGATCTTAAATGGAGTACTAAATCGTTACCAATATTGAATTATTTAACCAATCCACTGGGAGAAGCGATCGCCATTAAATTTGAACCAGACTCAACACAACCGCCTCAAATTGTATCAAGAGTAAAAGTAGGTCTCAGTCCAGAGGGTTTTGCAATTAGCCCAGATAATTCATTGATTGCTACAGTCAATATGCGTCGTACTTATCTGCCTAACTATGTTCCTGCTTGGCGTGGTAAGCCCTATAGTTCTCTATCTTTAGTTAAATTTGATTCGCAATCAGGACAATTAAGCACTGTTGATGAATATGGTTTTGAAGGATTGTTGCCCGAACAAGTTACTTTTGATAGTTCGGGAAAATCCTTAGCAGTAGTTATTTTTAATTACCGTGAACCTAGCCCAAAAACAGGCAAAGTAGAATTTTGGAATGTAATATCAGGAGATACAACCCGATTAGAAAGAACAGGATATAAAATTGATGTGGTTCGAGGGGCGCACGATATTACTCTAGTTCCTTAATTTTTTAAATTTAACTTAACCTCTATCAAATAAATGAATCTAGAATTTCAAATTCTTCAGGCGACTGCCGATGATGTGCCACATATTTTTAACTTGATCAAAGCATTGGCAGAGTATGAGAAATTAAGCCATCAGGTTACAGGTACAGTAGAAGATTTACAAGAGCATTTATTTGGCAGTCGAGTTTATGCAGAAGCCATTGTTACTAGATGTGATGCTAAAATGGTCGGTTTTGCGCTATTTTTTCCTAATTATTCAACTTTTTTGACCAAGCCAGGAATTTATCTCGAAGATTTATTTGTTTTGCCCGAATATCGCCGTCGGGGTATTGGGAAAGCAATGTTAGCTTATTTAGGAAAATTGGCTGTTGAGCGTGATGCAGGGAGGTTAGAGTGGAGTGTTTTAGATTGGAACGAAAGCGCGATCGCTTTTTATCAAAGCATGGGGGCAAAAGTTCTACCTGACTGGCGTATCTGTAGGGTTACGGAAGATGCCTTACAAAGATTATCGAGTAGCAAGTAGCAAGTACGGGTCAACGACCCTTTGACCGGTACAAGTAGCAAGTAGCGATATTTTTGAAACTAAGAAGTTAAAAATTATCCCGCAGATACGCAATGCCAATTATTTCACCAGCACTGGACGACGTAGATCGTAGAGATGGCGCATTCGCCGAATATGTCGTTCAATCAGTTCTCAAGTGGACTGGCAGAAAAATTGAAAATTGGCTATTGAATCAATCCAATCTAAGGCTTATTCTAACAAATAGCAACCATTCAAGCCATGAGGAAAGCCTGCGCTGTATACAGAAATGCTGCAAGCCCCTGGCCGAAGAAAGGTTCAACGTCTTACCCGATATGGCTAAAACTTGGAGGATCAAATGAAATTGATCAAGAAAATGAAATCCATCAAGCGAACTATTCTGCTAACCATTTTGCCTATTCTGCTAATCATTTCAATAACTTCTATAAGTACATCAAATACAGCTTCCTCTAAAATCGGAATTCTCATATTCGACGGTTTTCTTACGAGCGACGTTACGGCACCAGTAGAAGTTTTTGGGGCTGCCACAAAAAAATCTTGGTTTTCTTCCTATGAGGTGGTGGTGGTTTCTACAACCAAGAATAAAACTGTACTTTCTGAGGAAGGGCTTAAAGTTGTAGCTGATCAGACCATTTACGATGATACAAATCTAGATGTGTTATTGGTGCCCAGTGCGTATGAGATGGATGACTTGTTAGGAAATAAGGATCTCATCAAGTATATTGAAAAACAAGCTGAGTCTGCATCATGGATTGCCAGCAATTGTTCTGGAGCTTTTCTATTGGGTGAGGCTGGAGTCCTTGACGGAAAAAAAGCAACTACATGGGCTGGTGGTGAGCAAGAGCTGGCAAAATCCTACCCAAAAATAGAAGTCCAGTACGATCAAAACGTGGTGACGGACGACAAAGTTATCACTTCCAATGGTGGGCCAGTTAGTTATCAGGCAGCTTTTGAACTCTTAGCAAGATTAAGTTCTGAAGAATTCTCAAATGAAATTTCCGAGTTAATTCAGTTCGATAGGCTAGAACGTGCTTTCAAGGCATAACAAATTCAAGCAGTGGCAAACTACTGTGCAGTACGCCACTGATCAAAGCATTATATGGAGTAAAAGATGACGACAATATCGGTTGTATATCACTCAGGCACTGGACACACTCGGAAGATGGCGGAAGCAGTACTTGCAGGTGCCGCATCTGTTGGCGGCGTTGAAACGCAGATGATCGCCATTGAAGGAAAGGACATTGTGGAGGGTCGTTGGCAGAATGACAAGATTATGGAAATGCTTGACCAGAGTGACGCCATAATCTTCGGCTCTCCGACTTATATGGGCTGCGTTTCCGGGCAGATGAAATCTTTCCTGGATGCGACCTCCGAGCGCTATCTCTCACGGGCATGGGTGGACAAAATTGCTTCAGCTTTCACGGTGTCTGCCGGGCTGAGCGGCGACAAACTGAACACCTTGAGCACAATAGCGATATGCATGATGCAACACGGGATGATCTGGGTTGGCCTAGAGCAAACACCTTTCAATGACAAAGGCATTAACCGCTTGTGCTTCTACTTAGGAGCTGCTGGTCAAGCTTTGCACGAACCTTTGGAAGAAGCCCCCAATGATCAAGATAAGGAAACTGGAAGACTTCTGGGGATAAGAGTTGCATCTCTGACCAAGAAGTTGAAAGCCTGATCTCCATATTATTTTTTAACTTGGAGAACAGCAAGAGTGACCATCTGTAGCTAAAGTTGAGAAAAATGATTATGTTTTCGCAGAGAGCCAGAATAAATCTTGAATGAAATTATTATCATCTGATTCTTTTCTTCTGATTATATGTGTATTTTGGTAATCGGATTTCGTGTTACTAGAAGAATTGAATAGTTTAAAGAATAATACCGATTCTATGGCGATCGCTAATTTACCTTATTTAACTGCTGTTGCTTCAGAATCTCTAAGAATCTATCCCATTGTGCCAATTACCTTTCCTCCAATATAAAGCTCACAAATTACTATTTCTAAAGGATTGAGAAATTTTACGTTCATATTCTCTGAGACTAACTAACATATTTTTCGCAGATTGATAAGACTCATCTAAGATTTTCTCTTGTTCGAGATCATCTTCAATAAAACCTTCATTAACTAACTCTAAATAGTTCAATAATGAATTAAGATTGTTGCTAATTTCAGCAGAAAGATTCCTATTTGTTTGACGAGCTAGCTTTTTAGAGATTTTTTTAGCTAATTTTTGTTGATGGGACTGTTGACTAGTTTTAAACTGCATCGAATACCAGCGACTATATAAATTATTATTTTGCAATAGTTCTTCATGTGTCCCAACTTCAATTACTTTACCTTTATTTAAGACAATAATTTGGTGAGCGTGTTTAATTGTAGAGAGTCGATGAGTAATGATTAAGGTAGTGCGGTTATGAGATAGTTCTTCAATAGCATCTTGTACCAGCTTTTCATTTGCTCCATCTAAAGCATCAGTAACCTGATCTAAAATCAGAATATCGGGATTACGCAAAAAGGCTCTAGCGATCGCAATTCTTTGTCTTTGTCCTGGAGAAAGTAGTATACCGCGATCGCTAATTTCTGTTGCTAATCCTTGAGGCAATTGGCTAATAAATTCTTCAGCATTAGCTTTTTTAGCAGCGTTGATAATATCAAATTCACTAACATTTTTTAAACCATAGGCAATGTTATAAGCGATAGAATTATTAAACAAAAAAGTATCTTGATTTATAATACTAATTGACCTACGTAAGCTTGTCAGATTATATTCTTTTAAATCTCGATCATCAATTAAAATATTACCGTCAATTGGATCATAAAATCTGGATAATAACTCTACAATTGTCGATTTTCCCGATCTAGGTGTACCAACCAAGGCTATGGTTTTTCCTCGAGGAATCCAAAGATCAATTTTATCTAAAACTAGTTTGGCATGATTAGGATAGGCAAAAGTTACTGTTTTGAATTTAATGCCTGATTGCAATTTACTGAAAGTAATTTTGCCCGAGCTTAAAATTGGTTTATTAGCTTCATTAAGAAAATTTGCAATTATTTCGGCACTATAAATATTAGTAGCCAACTGGGTACGAGCATTATTGAATTGACTAATAAAAGGTAATAAACGGAATAAAATTACTAAATAAATTAAAAGACTAGGAGCATAATCTTGAATTGGTCTATCATATAGATAATTACTAATAATAATCAACACCAAGATAACTATCATTCCCAAAACTTCATTGACGGGACTAATAATTGCTGAAGCCACCTGATTATTTAACTGCATCTGATCTTTTTTAGTAATTATTTGAGTTATTACCTGATACTCTTGAGTCTCATTGGCAACAGATTTAATTAAGTGAATCCCTGTTAAAAAATCAATTATTTTTTGCGAATATATTTTGGTTTGTTGTGATAGCGAACTACTCAGTTTTTTGGAGTTGTAAATTAAAAATTGGTTGATAATAGTTGTCAAGCTAAATAATATAGTAGCAACCAAGGTAAGTTGCCAAGATATTAATAGTAATAAAAAAACAAAAGTAAAGATTATAATTGAGAGAATAAAAATATTTTTACCATTTTTAATGGTCAATGCAGTTCTATCTATTTCTCGATTAATCTTAAATAAAATATCTCCTACTTTATTTTCATTATAATAATTGATATTGACTTTGCAGAGTAAAGATAAACCCTGGGTTTTCATACGATATACTAAATAGTTTGTATATTTAATTCCAATTATTGTACCGATATAATTAGTGACATTTTTAAAAACAATTGCCATTACCACGAAGGTAAGCATAATAACCAATTGATATTCTCCATCAAATTGCTCCAGAAAAGCAAAAAAATATTGAATAATAGCCGACTGGTTAGATACAACTATCCCTTCTTTATTTCCCAAACAAATAACTAAGACTGGAATTAATAAAACAGTGCCAACTACATTTAAAACTGTACTACTCAAACTAAGAATTAAAGAGGCAAATATATAGATCGGTTTTTCTTTAGCAAGGTTAAATAAAAACTTATTAGCAGATGTTTTTAACATATTTTTTTGCCTGTTAACTATCAAAAAAACTAAATTAACCTTGATTAAAATTGAGTTGATGCTTTTCCTAATGCGATCGCCATTAAATCAATAATTTATAATTTAATAGTATTCCTGTCTTTCATTTTTCGTTTTTGCCTATATTGTCTAGATCGAGGTGAAATCACGATATCTTCTTTAATATGATGGAATACACTCATTTAAAACGTCGAGTGTATAATCCTCAGAATTCATTCAATTATGAAAATTAAGCGCATCCCTGTCTTATCAGATAACTATGTATTCGTTTTGTCTGATCCTCAACAAAAAGTAGCTGCGGTAGTAGATCCTGCGGTAGCTGAACCAGTTTTAGATTATCTAACAGAAATTGATGCCCAATTAATTGCTATCTTTAATACCCATCATCATTTTGATCATGTTGGGGGAAACCAAAAATTAATCCAGCATTTTCCCGATCTTTGCGTTTACGGTGGTGCAGAAGATCGAGGCAGAATTCCTCAGCAACAAGTATTCTTAACAGAACAAGATACGGTTAAATTTGCCAACCGAGTAGCTAAAGTATTCTTTATCCCTGGACATACTCGCGCCCATATTGCCTACTATTTTCCTCCTACAATGCCAGGAGAAACAGGAGAATTATTTTGTGGGGATACAATTTTTGCTGGAGGGTGCGGCAGATTATTTGAAGGCACTCCCGCCCAAATGGTAAATTCGATCGCTAAACTACGTAATCTTCCCGATAATACCCGTGTTTGGTGCGCTCACGAATACACTCTAAATAATTTGAAATTTGCTATCACCGTAGATCCTGAGAATGTCAATTTACAAAATAGATATCAAGAAGTTCAACAAGCTCGTAATCAAAGAGTTGCCACTGTTCCTTCTCTTTTGGGTATCGAAAAACAAACTAATCCTTTCTTACGTTGGGATACGCCAGCTTTACAAGCTATTGCTAAACATCAAGAGCCTGCCAGAGTATTTGGTCGTATTAGGGGTATGAAAGATCAATTTTGAGTAAATTGACCCTAAAAACTCAATGATCAACTAATACTAATTATTAAATTCTAAACATCAATTTGATAGTTGAGATTAACTTCATCTCCTGGTACGCCCTTAATCCCCCAATTCGCTCTGGGGGTTTCCAAAATAGTAATCTCTAAGTCTTGAGGCAAGATATCAGTAGTAGTTTCTATTTTCTTATACAAAAGGCGAATTAAGTTCTTTTTCGCTTCCACAGAACGCCCCTCAAACATAATTATTTCAATAATTGTATAGTTGCTAGTGCGATCTCTAGGGAAAATAAAGTTTTCTGGTTCTAAAATAATAAATCTCTGGAATCTTTTTTCTTCTGGTGTACCAATTGCTTCTGTTAGTGCGGCATGAATAGCATAAGATAAGGCGAAATGCTTGGGGACTATATTTTCTTCTAAGCCGTATATTTTGACCTGTGGCATTTATCTTACTCGATAACATTTATTCAATACTTTAGCGAAAAAATTCAAGTGTTTGATGCGTTAATACAGTGAACTATTTAATATTCTGTGGAGCTGCCTGATATAATAAAAAGTTCTGAGGTGCAGACCTAAGCCGCCACATCAAAATGTAATCCTATAGGAGAATTTAACTAGAAAAATGGCAAAACGTGTATCTGTAGTTTTAACTCAAAGCGTTAGTAAATTGGGCAATAATGGGGATTTAGTAGATGTTGCCCCTGGCTATGCTCGTAATTATCTAATTCCCCAAGGTTTAGCTAATTTAGCTACTAAAGGAATCATCAAGCAAGTCGAATTGAGAAGAGAAAAAGAAAGACAACAAAAACTTGCAGAAAAGCAAGCAGCAGAAAACAAAAAGGTGGCTTTCAAAACTATTGGTCGTTTAACAATCCGCAAACAAGTAGGGGAAAAAAATGCCATCTTCGGTACTGTTACTAATCAAGAAGTAGCAGATATGATCAAAGAACAAGCAGGAATTGAAGTAGATCGTCGTGGTATCGAAGTTCCCGATATCAGTACCACTGGCGACTATCAAGCAGAAGTCAAACTACACCCTGAAGTTACTGCCACTGTTGATTTCCAAGTAATTCCGCTCTAAGAAAGGGATAAATTATAAATTATCAGCGTGGGGGATACTGGGGATACCTCAGTATATCCAACCACGCCGTTGGGGAAAAACACGTTAATCTCGATCTCCCTCGTCTTTTGATTTTTTGCCATCTAAGTTTGGTGTCTGGGTTTTTTTATCTACTATCTCTTAATTTTCGCCATCTGCGATCGCCAAAGATAAATAACCTTTAACAATTATTTAGATATTTCTCGTACTAAAGCTACTTTTCCATAGCGAGAATCTATTTCTACAGCTTGTATTTCTAGAGTACGATTGTTAGACACAAGGTTATAAGTAACTGTTTCATTGGGTTGTAAAGACAAACATCGAGTAAAAATATCCGCTCTATATTTTTGAGGAATAAATTTTTCTTCTCCCATCTTCAACACAATCTGATTAAAGAAAGAAAGTGCTCCAGTGTTGTTAATAATACCTGCAGGAATAGAGAGATTATCGCACCATCTTAATGCCAAAAACCACTTAGCATCACTCAATCTATTATAGATTTTCTCCGGTTTTGGGTGAGGAAAAACCTTGTAACCAGACTCAACGGCAACAATTGTTCCACCTAAAAAACCACAGATCATTCTCATCTAGTCTTGCTCTCAGAAAACTTACACAATTTAGTTTAAAATCTAACAACACACAAAAACCTTCTCAACAAAACTTTACTCCCAAACATGAGCTAGCTCAAAGACGGAACTGAAACTTAATGTCAGAGTAAGAGTATCGAGTTTGGATATGACTCATGACAGCTACTCTTAATTTTGCTACTGTAATAATTCCAATTTACGTCCAAGAGTCTGTCTTACAAATACGTCGTGATTTTCAACAGCAGCGCGATCGCATCGGTTACATCGTTTTCATATCATCCGTCAATTAGACGAATAACAAAGGAGCAATTATGAATAATACAATTGCATTATCTAGCGTTTCTTTTGTTGCCAATTTACATGATTTAATTGAATATCTCAACAGTAGCATTTTCAGTAAAGTTTTACTCAAGGACAAGAATAGTTAATACACACGATATTCAGGAGAAATTTAATTATGTTTTGCGAACAATGCGAACAAACTGCTAGTGGTAATGGTTGCCATCAATGGGGTGCTTGCGGTAAAAGTCCTCAAGTAAATGCGGTACAGGATTTATTAGTTTATAGCTTGCGGGGACTTGCGCCTGTGGTACTTCGGGCTAAAGAGTTGGGGCTCGATACTAGAGAAGCAGACAGATTTACTTGTGAATCGCTGTTTGCAACTATGACTAATGTAAACTTCGACCAAAAAAGGTTTACCAAGTATATTAAAAAAGCGATCGCTCTACGAGAAGATTTAAAAGCCAAAATACAGCAGGCAAGAGAAACTCCTATTACTTGGTCGAATATAGCTAACTATGAACCAGATTACACCGAAAGCTTGGTCGAACAGGGACAAAATTATAATTTAGAGTTAATTGGTAAGTCGGGGGCAAATGTTGATATTTTTTCTCTTAAGCTAACTGCCCTTTATGGAATTAAGGGTGCTGCTTCTTATGCTTTTCATGCTTATGAATTAGGACAGGAAGATGAATCAGTCTATCAATTTACTCAGCAAGTTCTAGCAACTATTGATAGTCAAGATTTAAGCCTGGAAGATTGGGTTAATTTAGTCTTAGAAATCGGCAAATTCAATTTACGGGCAATGGAATTGATTGATGCGGGACATACTGGTACTTATGGTCATCCTATACCTACCTCTGTACCTCTCAATGTCAAATCAGGTAAGGCGATTTTAGTTTCAGGACATGACATCAAGCAGCTAGAAGCAATTCTCAAACAGACTGTGGATACTGGTATCACCGTTTATACCCACGGGGAATTACTACCCGCCCACGGTTATCCTAAACTCAAAGAACAATACTCCCATTTTTACGGTCATTTTGGCACTGCTTGGCAGAATCAGACTAAAGACTTTGCTAAATTCCCAGGGGCGATTATAGTTACTACTAACTGCCTCATGCCTCCCCACGAGCATTATGAGGAAAAACTCTTCACTCTAGGGCCAGTAGGCTATGCTGGTTTGAATTATCTTCCTGCTCATGCAGATGGTAGCGTAGACTTTACTCCAGTAATCGAAAAAGCCCAAGAATTACCAGGATTTTCTGAAACCACAGCATATCGTCAGGTTACTACAGGTTTTGCTCGTAATGCTGTCTTAAGTGTAAGCGATCGCCTGATTGATGCCATAAAACAAGGTAAAATCCGTCACTTCTTTTTAGTTGGTGGTTGCGATGGGGCAAAACCAGACCGCAATTACTATGCAGAATTTGTCGATAAAGTACCCGATGATTGCGTAGTTTTAACTCTCGCCTGTGGTAAATTCCGCTTCTTTGACAAAGAAATGGGCGATATTGAAGGTATTCCCCGTTTATTAGACGTGGGACAGTGTAACGATGCTTACTCGGCAATTCAAATTGCTGTGGCTTTAGCGAATGCTTTTGAAGTCGGAGTCAACGAAATTCCTTTATCGATGATTATTTCTTGGTACGAACAAAAAGCTGTAGCCATCTTACTTACTCTATTGTATTTAGGTATAAAAGATATTCGTCTTGGTCCCACAATTCCCGCTTTCCTCTCGGCTAATGTGTTGCAACTTTTAGCTGAAAAATATAACCTGCAACCTATTACTACCCCTGATGCCGATTTAGCTGCTTGTCTGGGATAGACAAACTAATTTAATTATCCAAAAGCGATCGCTCTAGAGAAATTTATCAGGAGCGATCTTTATTTCTTGCTTTATGTAAAATGACTAATGACCAAATCAACTATCTGGCTTTAGAGTAATAATAGCTTGATTGAGGTTTGGCTCATGAAATTACAGGAACTACAAGAATTTGTCTTCGATTTTGGTCCCGTCTCTTTGGCAGAAATGAAATTATATCTGCAAGTTGATAGAGATACTCTTAATCCCCTACTGGATAGTTTAATAAAAAAGGGCGTAGTCCAAAAGTCTCTCCCCACCGAAGAGTGTAAAACTTGTCAAAAGTGTGAGCCTGATGAAATAGAATTTTATGAATGGTCGAGAGTATTTGAGCGATAATCTCGCATCTAGATCATCATCATCCTTGAAAGCGATCGCCAAGAAACCTACTGTATTATCCAGGCTTTAGAGCGAGCGGCTTTTCTATTACTGATAATTGCTGAGCGATCAGTCAAACAAGTAATCAGTCAAACAAGTAATGCCCATCGCCTACCTTGTAACAGTAGCAGCGATCGCGAAGCGTGGGCTGCGCCCAATCGCTTTTTTTAAATAAGCTTCTACAATTGCAACATTTTGCTAGTTGGCACTTGATTCTTGTATTACAGCAGTTTTCGTGCTTGGTAGACCACACTAATCTGTTAGCGGAAATAGGGAATAGGGAACAGGGAACAGAAATTACAGAAATTATTTAGTCGCGTGGTCTATTCAA
>JASJDX010000206.1 GCA_030064975.1 Pleurocapsa sp. MO_192.B19 | reverse complement strand
CCCCACAGCCGACTAGATAAAATTCTATATGTTCGTAAGCGGGAAGTACGATGTGCCTGGCGTTGAGAATTGAGCGATCGAGGGGCATATGAGCAAGTGTGACGAATGGTTTAGAAGCAAATGAAGTCTTTGAAAAAGATCCCAGTTGGGACATTGAGACAACAAAGAAGACTACTTCTAAACCAATCCCCGATAGGGATAAAACCACTTATATCAGAAAAAAAATAATAGAAATTATTTTGAATTATTTAAGTAGTCAACACTATGAATACACAGAATAAGGTTTCTTTCCCATCTGTATTCAGACTCATTGTTGTAGTTTAGTCAAACTTTTCTGCAAAAAAGAAATTAAATTTTGTCGATTAAATTCATCTAGTTTAGATATTTGTATGCTCTCTAAAGATTTAATACATCGATTGACTTCTGTAGTTAGCTGAGGAGATTGAGTTTGCTCGGGTTGAAATTTGGCAATAATTTCTTTTAATTTTTTGTTGGTCTGAGTTAGAGAAAGATCTTGCTTGATAACGTCATCGATTAAATTGCGTCGTAGCTTTCTTGCTTTCTGCTCTGAAATATTGAGCTTCTGAGCTTTTACTTTATTAATGATTCTAGCTAGCGCATCTTTCAAACCTCGATTGCGTATCGCTTCTTTTATATCATCTGCCAGCTTGAGCATAGGAAAATAATTTTGATTAACAGAAAGAGGATTAAATCCATAGTCAAGGATAATTTGACAAGTTAGTCTTTCTGACTCAGATAAACCTAATTCTTCAAGTTGCTGTTGAATATCTGTCTCATTTTTAAGTATATTTCCTAAAACTTTTTGTTTACCCTGGCGTTTAAGTCGAGTGATTGCAGTGTTAAGAATAGTAGGAATTTTTTCTCTTGTTAAATTATTAGTTTTAGCTTCAATTCTTTCCAATAAAGAATCCGCTAGATCGAGAGCATTAATACTTGATTTACTAATGGCAGCAATAAATACATCGTCGTCAAAAGTTTCTACATTGTAATCAATAATGATTGCTTTAATAGTTGACCAACCTAGTTGTTTTGCTGCCTGCCAACGACATTCACCATCAAAAATTAAATAACCGTCTGTATGTGGCGGAGAAACTAAAATTACAGGCTCTTTTTGTCCTACCTGAGCCATACTTATTTTGCGTTCTTCTACCACATAAAAAGAACTTCGAGGCTGTTTGGGATTAGGCTTTATTTGTGTTAAAGGAACATCTTCAATTCCTTTTTGTTGATAAGCTTGTTCTAGCTGTTGTTTGAGTTTTTCATTTTCCTGTTGTAGAAGAGGAATTTCTCTAGCTTGCAGAGCACTCTCAAAGGATTCTTCCAAATTAATTTGTCGTTTAACCATTTCTTTTACTAACTCTAACTTTTTATTGCATTAATGACATAAGGCGCAATTGCAGGTAGCTTTTGAAGCATTTTTCCATCTAATCCTTTTAACTTGGATTGATTCATTTTTTTAAACAGATGACCATCTTCAGTAAAGTCATAGCAGGGTGTAGAACCTGGGGAATCAAGAAAAACAGGCAGTCCCATTGCATAAGCATTAAAGAATCTTGAAGATTGACGGATGGGACTAAAACATACAGTGTTGAATTTTTGAGCGAATGCGGGAAATTGATTTAAAGTATTACGCTGAATAGCTGCGTTGTGATCGTATCTACTTGGTAGTATGCCGAGAATTTCTGGCGTGGATTTGAGATATGTTTTGTATTTGTACAGCCATTCAAATAAAGCATTAATATCAGAGATACATTTTTGGGTCATTTCAGCGCAAATGATTAGATGAGTTGCTGCGCATAGTGCCATTAATGATAGTTGACCTTGTTGACCTGGAGCATCGATTAAGATGACATCATGAGGTAAAGGAAATTTATCCAAACATTCTCTCAAGCGAAACATGCCGAATGGGTCTCCTGTAAGTTGTCTGGATACTGACTCCAAAGAATTTCTCTCAGCTTGACATACGACTGCTTTTTCTTTTAGCGTTTCTTTCCACAATGGTAAGAAAGGATAATCCCCATTAAAGCTATCGACAAGAATTGAAGCAGTACTAAATTCTGAAGAGGGTTTTGGCAACCCACAACAATCATGGAAAGAATTTCTATTATCAAGCTCAATTAGAGCTACAGACAAACCACTTTGCACTAGTAAATAAGCTAGATGCACCATCAGCGTGGTCTTTCCCGTTCCCGTTGAAGACAAACTGGTAATTATAAATCGCTCTGTCATTAAGCCTAGCTCAATAATTTCTTTAGTCTACTCATTTGTACCCTAACGTTAGGGTATATTCATTAAAAATGAAAGAAATATTTTAGAGTTTACATTCTGTTTCGAGAATGATATGTCAAACCTTGATGATAATTTTGTTAGTTGTGTTTAGGTCTATTTCAAGTGCTTTGTTACTGACTTAACTATACTCCACCTTTTTAATAACCGCTTTCACAGCTTGTTCGACTGTCAATTTATTCCGAACGAGAACGAGGTCGGAAATTGGATACCGACAGCGAGAAGAAACCTTTCCCTTTCGGTCTAAAATCTTTAACTGCTCGATAATATTATTCTTGTATTTCCTCGATTTACCCTGAGTATAATCCCAATTAAAGCTACTTTCCATAAATTTTGACCAAGCCGATTCGACATTTGACAGGTTAACGGAGGTGGGACAGACATTGCCCCAACAGATTCTGCCATCAGCCATGACATTGGGTAGGGGAGCATGATAAATAATTAGATTTGGCTCGAACTGATTCTTTTTTACCGCCCAGAGAAAGTAACTGTTACCAATTCCCATAAAGACAAAACTTGGCAGAGGTATCTGTAATTGTTCTCTCTCGACTTGTAGACTGTAATGCTGTTGGGGAAAGAAACAGACTATCCAGTTACCCGAAACACCACTGCCGTGACGAATAACACTTTTAGGCAGCCAGTCAGTATCGGTAGGCTCGTTAGCAAAAGCATTACGTAAAACATCTGGGGTCAGGCTTTTGTAAACGTGCCTATTACCTTCTAAATAATGGAAAATGTAATTGCGATCGATAAATAGCAGTTCGGCATCTAAATTATCCAGATTTCTCGGTGCTTTGGCAATCACTTCTCTGAGTACATCGCCAGAAATTATTGGTGAGTCGAACATTGATTCCAGAGCCTCAAAACAGATTGAAAATTAGTATTTAAATCGGTTTCTAACCAGCCAATGAAAGAACCCGCAGCATCTAAGATTCTCTGGGCTTTGAGATATTCTCTGTGAAGATAGTTAACATTCTCCTTTGACCAATCTAAAGTCATTCCCTCCATGCCCTGTAACCATCCACCCTCTTCATCAAGCCAAATATTCCTGGTATTCAAGTCCAGTAATCTCAAAGTAAAAGGCAGATAGCAAAGAGGTTTCTTGGCTTGAAAACACATACGTCTGAGCCTTTTAAAATCGACAAGATCGGGATGGGCAATTTCAGCCATAGTAGGAGGAGAAGATAATTCCGCCTCAGACCATTCACTGTAACAATCTTCACCGAGATAATTCTGCCAATGTTCTAGATTTTCTCTACCAATTGAAGTCATGGGCAATAAAATCTTGTCTCCTAATGCCAAATCGCAATAGGACATCTCATAATCCTCTAACTGCCCCATACCTAAAGGCGTTACTAGAATCGATCGCGGTTCGATAAAATAAACTCGCTCTTCAAGAAGGTAATCTAAATAATGTAAGGGAAATAAGTCCCGATGGACAAGCTGAAGAAATTCAATTTCTCGTTCCGTGTATTGTAGTAAACCGTCATTTTCATCCAACCCTGGATAAACCGCAGCCTTACTTTGTGCATATTGTTGGGGAAAAAAGTGACTGTAGAGAGATAATAATTGATATCTCAATTCCCGTTGTTCGAGATACTCGACGGCATTACTGAGAGTAGAGAGATTGAGACATTGATGGAGCAAATCGACTGCTTGTTCGACAGTCTTAATTTTTGGTACTGAGGTATTGGCATTCATTTACTGGAACGCATGTAAATTATTCCTAACTAAAGAGCGTTAGCTTGACAATATCTTAAAAAAGTTAACAATTTTTAGCAGCTAACAAAGCGATCGTATTAGGATCGAGAAGCTAGCTTCTAGAAACATTCCATGCTAAGTTACCAGCTAGATCAACACCTCTATTCATCTTGGCAAAAAGACACGCGATTTTACATTGTCGAGCTTTCCCAGGATTTATGGGGGAATTGGCTGCTCAAAAAAACTTGGGGTTCGGCAACAAAAAGAGATTTTGGTCGTTCTATTTCTACCATCTGCCCTGATTATGAAACGGGAATCACACTCTATCACCAAGCCAAAAAGCGTCGTTTGTCGCGAGGCTACGAACTTATCTCAACGTAAGTTAGGCAGTATTTTAAAACTTTAACTACCCTCTTTCCAGCGATACTTACCAATACTCGACCTAACCCAACCCTGTTTGCCAGCACCTTTACTCAAGCAGTTACTAAAAGCTCCGTAAGCTCTTTTCTTAGTTTCCCCTTCGAGTCCTTCTGGATAGTAGTAGTTCACTAGATCTTCGGCATTGATTACGGTCGGATAGTATTCTTGTAAACAGAAAGCCACGGCATCAACAATTGTTTCGCGCGCAGCTAATTTCTCAGAGTAGGGTAATCGAGAAGAAAATGCCTTAGTTGATTTTTTAGCTGGGCGAGTATTCTTACTCTTAGTTGGCTTCTTAGTTTTTGTAGCTTTGGAAGTACTAGTTTTAGCTTTACTATTCTTCTTAGGTGAGGGTTGAATAACTGATTTAGAAGCTTTTGTTTCAGGCTTTTTAACATCAGTAGGTGTTGATTCTGCCTTTGATTCTTCTGGCTCAACAGTTGTTACTTCAGGGAAAGCTAGAGTCTTTGAAGCTTCTTCAGATACCGTGTCCTGGGCTTTGTCTTTTAATGATGTAACTTTCCCCGTTCCATTAATGTCTTGTTTGACAGATTCTGTAGTCAAGGACACGTCACCTGAATCGAATTCAGGTGCCTGAGTTGTCCGTAAGGGATGTAAAATTGCTTCAATACTTGCCAGTTGTTTTTCGGCAACTTCAGCATCTTGGGAATGCTGCTCTAATAATTGTCGATGATAATTAACCGAAGAGCGATGATATTGAGCCAACTCTCGATAATAATTAACTAACTCACTTAAAGCTTGTTGAGCCACTACTGGGGTCGAAGGTGCTTGTGGCGGTTGCATGGTTTGATTCGCTGTAATTACCATTTATTTAATTCTCTTTAAAGCTATTTAATCGAATGTGCCGTTTTTTACAGGCAGCATTACTTAATATTTTATTAAACTTTTTTACAAGTAGCATCCACCAACGTTTTTAACTCTTTACTTCTAATAATTAAGATTCAACTTCGGCTGAATCAAATAATTGCCAAAATTGTTCTTCAGCCTTAAGGTCTAGTCCCAGGGCAATCGCATACGTTTCTTAACATTTAGGAAGTAGCAATGATGCGTGACAAGTTACAAAAATGTCTACTGGGAGCAACGGGAAAAAGTCAGTAGATCGAAAAAGGGTATCGGCTCAATAATCTGGGGTAGGCAGTTACTCCAGATTATTGAGCCGATACTGAGGATATTTGAGCGGCTTATCATCTCCTTCGGTAACAGAGAGAATAGCTACTTTGGCATCTTCTCCTAAATCAAATAAAGCAGGACAAACAAGATTACCAACATTTTCGATCGCCACTAAAGAATTAGATGGCGGGTCTAATTCTTGGTAGCCTTTTCGCACCATGTTTGCTTCTAGATGACAACCCGTTCCCGTGTTAATTTGCACTACTCGACAGCCAGTTTCGCGGATTTTTTGGGCATCATTGGCTGTTTCTTGGTCACCTTCAATGACGCTGATGGTAATATCTTGTTGAAGGTCTTCGATCGTGCGTGTTAACAAAGTAGTTTTACCTGCACCAGGAGAACTAACCAAGTTCAGAGCCAAAATATTGCGGGCTTGAAACCAGTGACGATTTTGAGCAGCAATTAGGTTGTTTTTCTGAAGAAGATCTTGCTCTAGACTAATCGTCCTGCCGTGCATCTGAGCATGAATATGAGACATTTTGGTAGGAGCTGAAAGGGAGTGAGCGCTTCCTTGGTGAGAGTGAGTAATTATTGTCCCATCAGATAAGGTATGGGTATGGGGTGTACTTGTTTCTGTTGCTACTAATTTAGTTTTCCCTGTTTGAGAATTAGTAATTGTGACGTGACGATCGCCAGAACAACCGCATGTTAAACACATAACTCTTCCACCTCCATTTCATTGATTTTTAATTCTTCGCCTTGGATAATTTCTAACTCAACGCTGCCACAGCGATCGCAGATACCAAAGGGTTGAGTCAGAGACGTTTGCGTTCCACAGTGGCGACAGCGACCCAAGCCAGGAACTTCAATAATTTCTAGAGTTGCTCCTTCTAATACGGTATCGCGACAACAAACATCAAAACAAAAACGAATGGCATCAGGCATCACTGCTGAGAGTTGTCCTATTTCTAAGGTAACTTGTTTCACGGTTAATCCTTGAGCGTATTCTAAGGCGATCGCAACTATATTTTCTGTAATTCCTAATTCATGCATGACTCAATCAACAAATTCTCGGTAATTGATCCCCTACGAGCAAATCGACGATTCTTTCAGTTCCAAACAGAGTTTCCATGAAAACTACTCCGGACGGGGAGTCTATCACTTCACCAATGATGCAGGCATTTTCTCCAGCAGGATGAGCTTGCATCGCAGCTAAAACTAATTCTGCTTTTGATTGGGGTACTATTACCACTAACTTACCTTCATTTGCTAAATAAAAAGGATCTAATCCTAACAATTCACAGACTCCTTTAACCTCTTCCCGCACGGGTAAAGAAGATTCTTTTAGTTTAATTCCTACCTGGGAACTAAGAGCAAATTCATTGAGTACGGTTGCCACTCCTCCCCTGGTAGCATCTCGCATTGCTCTAATTTCGGGACAAATATCAAGTATAGTCTCGACTAAGCTATTGAGGGGTTGACAATCACTAATTATGGTCGAGTCTAATGCCAACTCGCCACGAGCGACAGTAATTGCTGTACCATGATCTCCCAAATAACCATTAACTAAAACTGCATCTCCAGGCTGAAGATTATGAGCAGAAAGAGAAATACCCTTTCTAATGATTCCTACTCCAGTGGTATTGATAAAAAGTTGATCTGCCGAACCTCGATTAACTACCTTGGTGTCACCCGTAACAATTTGTACGACCGCAACATCAGCAGCAGTTTTCATGCTTTGAGCCACTTGACGCAGGGTTTTTACAGGTAGTCCTTCTTCAATAATCATGGCACAGGAGAGATAAAGAGGTTTTGCACCACTAACTGCTAAGTCGTTAACTGTACCATTAACTGCTAAGTTGCCGATATTACCACCGGGAAAGAAAATAGGGTCTATAATATAGGAATCAGTAGTGAAAGCAAGGCGATCGCCAAAAGTAATCAAGCTAGCTAAACTAATTCTGGCTTGGTCCTCTAATTCTGACAGCATAGGGTTGTCAAAACTACCTACAAAAATATCCTCAATCAAATCCCGCATCGCTTTACCACCGCTACCATGAGCTAAGGTAATATTGCTATCTCTCACTTGGCTATGATGGCAACGAGCTTGTTCGAGTTTTTGCAATATCGGGTGTTGAGGGGAATTGGCAGAAGAGAGATTCATGGTGAATAGTAATCAATAGTTATTTTAAAGCTTTGTTGTTGGTAGTAGAAATTCTCAATCAAGCGCTCGCTGCATTAGTATAGATTAGTTAATTAACCTGTCTTGAGTAATTAGTTGTTTAATTTGATTTAAGGCAATATCTATTCCTCTTTGCGTTAGTAAAGAAAATTCTTCGCCAAAATCAAAATTAACAGCAGGAATTAAAATCCAGTAAGCTTTGACGACTTTACCATAAAGAATTTTAGTACAAGACAGTAGAGACTTCGGATTACAGCTATGTCCGAAACTAATGTTGTCATCTTCAGCTGGGATTTGTTGTATTTTGAATGAGATAGGATTTTCCGAGTCAGTTGCTACTGCATCTATAAAAATAACCACATCAGCTTGGGCTATATTGGCAGCAAGTTCGGGTATCAGTTGATGCACTGCTAGAGATTGCACTTGAGGTAATTTCCATTGCGCTATTTTGTTAGCGACTATTTGTCCTGCACCATCATCACTTCGCAGAGTATTACCGTAGCCGATCGCTAAAAAATTCATCTAAAGAATATTCTGGTCTATTTGCTTAAACTGATACTTGAGATTTTTTAGGTTGGGACGGTTTGCCAAGAATAGATAAACGCCCATATTTATAATAGGCAGCACAAGCCCCTTCCGAAGATACCATGCAAGTACCAATGGGATTTTCAGGGGTACAAGCTGTCCCAAATACTTTACATTGCCAGGGTTTTAAAACTCCCTTGAGAATTTCGCCACACTGACAGGCTTTCGCATCGGCAACTTGGCGGTTGGGAACGACAAACTTAACTTCAGCATCAAATTGAGCATATTGCTCCCTAATTTTTAAACCAGATTGGACAATTTCGCCTAATCCTCGCCATTCAAAGCGATCGCGAACGGTAAAAACTTTAGCGATCGCCTCTAAACCAACCCTATTACCCACTGAATTCACTAACCGAGTATACTGATTTTCTACTTCACAGCGTCCTTCGATGAACTGTTGGAGCAACATCCAAACTGATTGGAGAATGTCTAGAGGTTCAAAACCAGAAATAACTAGGGGTTTATGATATTTGTCGGCAATAATTTGGTAGGGTTCTGTCCCAATAACCGCACTAACATGACCGGGACCGATAAAGCCATCAAGTTGCAAATCGGGATTACTCAGTAAGGCTTCTAGGGCAGGAACTACTAAAACATGATTGCAAAATAAACTAAAGTTGGTAATACCTTCTGCTTTGGCTTGTAGGATCGTTAAAGCCGTACTGGGAGCAGTAGTTTCAAAGCCGATACCAAAAAAGATCACCTCTTTATCGAGGTTTTCCTTGGCAATTTTCAAAGCATCTAGAGGAGAATAAACCATGCGGACATCGGCTTGTTGAGCTTTAGCCTGTAATAAACTCTTTTGCGAGCCAGGAACTCGCATGGCATCCCCGAAGGTAGTAAAGATAACATCAGGTTGTTCTGCCAGAGTGATCGCATCATCGAGTCTGCCTCTAGGCATGACGCATACCGGACAACCAGGACCGTGAATTAATTCAATACTCTCGGGCAGGACTGTTTCTAGACCATATTTAAAGATAGAGTGGGTATGACCGCCACAGATTTCCATTATTTTTAAAGGTTTGGCAGAATTTATCGGTAAAAGTTGGCTTAATCGTCGAATTTCTGTCAATAATGCCTGTGCTTTTGCTGGATTGCGGAATTCAGTTACGTATTTCATGGTTGTTGCTCATTGGTTATTGGTCTTTGGTCATTAGTTCTTAGCTTTCTCCCCCTACTTCCCATACTGGGCGCAAGCCTTGCGCCCCTACTGCCTCTGCTCCCCCTGCTCTCCCTGCTCCCCTGTCCTCCTTGTCTTCCCTGTCTCTCCAATTACTGGGTTATTTTTGCCAAAATTCTCAGGGTTTCGTTTGCTTCTTCCTCGTCGAGGCGATTTAAGGCAAAACCAACGTGAACTAGTACCCAATCACCAACACAAGATTCTATGGGATGAGCATCGTCAATAATACAGGCAATATTAACCTGTCGTTTAACACCGCTAACATCAACCATAGCTAGTTGGTTTTGAAGATCTGTAATTTCGATAATTTGACCGGGAATTCCTAAACACATTTTGATTTTCGCAATTGATTTTTATAAAATTGAGCAATAGCGATCGCAGCTTGACCGAGAGCTAATCCTCCATCCTTGGGCGGTACTTAGTTCTGGTAAGGAAGATATGATTGTCCTTCTATTTTTCTATTCTCGATGGTGAAAGGATAAGGTTCGATTTCTTCAAAATTACTTAAGATAGCTCGTTCTGCTCAAGCTTATAGGGCGATCGCACCTTGACTTTCATAGCTACATAATTCTCGACAAATTCCAATAGTAGCAGCTACATCATCAAATAAACGTCCGCCAAAAGAAGCAAGGAGGGAATTAATTTCTTTGGCAACCATGCGATCGAGCAATAAAACTTTGACTAGCGATCGCCTTCCTTAATGAGAACTCCTTCCGATATACTGTAGGGCGAAATCCTACCCCCTGTACTGTTCCCCGAACTCTGATTTTTTCTTTAACTAGTGCTTTAGTTGGGCGACTGTTTGCTTTAAACAGGCTCGATATCATCTTATTGTTCATAGTTAGCAATTATTTTTGTATCAAATATTGCTATTTTTAAAAACAAAAATTATTTCGATTGTCATGATTTTAATAAATTCGGTATTATATTAGATATTCTATCCAATAAAAAATTTAAATTTTATAAAGAAAAAGAATTAATATTTCAAAACGTAAAATACATTTTTAAATAGTATCATCCCAAAGAGAAGTCTTTACGCTAAATTCCTTAATTTAATTATAAATTTATTTCACTTCTATTTCACTTCATTTTACTTTAAATATGCAAATTTAACTACATCTTAAACTTTTGCTACTAAAACAATAAAAATGTTGGTTAAGTATTTAAAGTTAAAAAAAACTAAAACTTGTAGATTAAATTAATCTTTTGGGTAGATGATATAGATATGAAAAATAAATAATTAGGATTAACGGTCAAAGCAAGAAAATAACGCGAAAGTTATTGAGATAGTAAAATTATTAGCTAAACTTTTCGAGCCAACAAACAAACTTTTAAATCATTAGCCTGATATCGCAAGCAAAATTTACGCGGGTTGTAGAAAACAACATTAAAGGTTAAATATCATGACAAGCAGAACCGTTGCTACCCTAGATGCCAATGAAGCTGTTTCCAGAGTGGCTTATAAGCTAAATGAAGCGATCGCCATCTATCCCATCACCCCCGCTTCACCAATGGGAGAATGGGCAGATGCTTGGTCTTCTCAAGGAATTCCCAATCTTTGGGGTACAGTACCGAGTGTAGTTGAGATGCAATCGGAAGGTGGAGCAGCAGGAGCAGTGCATGGAGCATTACAAGCTGGCTCTTTAACTACCACCTTTACTGCTTCTCAGGGTTTACTGTTGATGATTCCCAATTTGTATAAAATTGCGGGAGAGCTTACTAGTGCTGTGATTCATGTTGCTGCCCGTTCTTTAGCTGCCCAAGCCCTGTCAATTTTTGGGGATCACAGCGATGTGATGGCAGCCCGCGCTACAGGGTTTGCTTTTTTGTGTTCTGCTTCGGTGCAAGAAGCCCATGATTTTGCCCTAATTGCCCAAGCAGCTACCCTAAAAACGCGAGTTCCCTTTATTCACTTTTTTGATGGCTTTCGGACTTCCCACGAAATTCAGAAAATCGAACTGTTAGAAGAGAGCGATCTGCGATCGCTGATTGATGATCGGCTAGTTTTGGCTCATCGTGCCAGAGGGCTGACTCCAGATCGTCCCGTTTTGCGGGGAACAGCCCAAAACCCAGATGTTTACTTCCAAGCCCGCGAAAGTGTCAACCCTTACTATAATGACTGTCCTGAAATCGTCCAGCAGCTAATGGACAAATTTGGCGAACTTACAGGAAGACACTATCGCTTGTATGAATACCACGGTACAGAAGATGCGGAACGGGTTATCGTTATAATGGGTTCGGGATGTGAAGCTGTCCACGAAACGGTAGATTATCTCAATGGATCGGGGGAGAAAGTCGGCGTACTCAAAGTCCGTTTATATCGTCCCTTGGATAGTCAGAGTTTAGTTGAGGCGTTACCCAAAACTGTTAAGAAAATTGCGGTATTAGATCGCACTAAAGAACCAGGTTCTAGTGGCGAACCCTTGTATCTAGATGTAGTCAACGCCATGGTCGAGATGTTCGAGGGAACTTCTTTGCCGAAGATAGTGGGCGGACGATATGGTCTTTCATCGAAAGAATTTAATCCTGCCATGATTAAGGGCATTTTTGAGAATTTACAGCAAGATAAGCCCAAAAACCATTTTACTGTAGG
>JASJDX010000205.1 GCA_030064975.1 Pleurocapsa sp. MO_192.B19 | reverse complement strand
AGTTCATTTAATTCATGATAGTGGGTAGCAAAAATAGTTCGCCCCTGTATGTCTGTTGCTAAGTATTCTGCTACCGCCCAAGCAATAGAAAGCCCGTCGAAAGTTGCTGTACCTCTACCTATTTCATCGAGAAGAATTAAAGATTTTGGAGTAGCATGATTGAGGATATTAGCTGTTTCATTCATCTCCACCATAAAGGTGGATTGTCCTGTAGCTAGATCGTCTACTGCACCTACACGGGTAAAAATGCGATCGCAAATAGCTAATTTGGCTTCTGTAGCTGGAACAAAACTACCTATTTGAGCAATTAATTGAATTAGACCAATTTGCCGTAGGTAACAACTTTTACCACTGGCATTTGGCCCTGTTAAAATAATCAAATCTGGATTTTCTTCGCCTATTTGAGCCGAATTTGGTACAAAGAAGCCTTCACCCAGAGATTGCTCTACTACAGGATGTCTGCCTTCAACAATCTTGATTTCTCTTCCTTTAATCATTTCAGGACAACAGT
The DNA here is from genome assembly GCA_030064975.1 of Pleurocapsa sp. MO_192.B19. Taxonomy (GTDB): domain Bacteria; phylum Cyanobacteriota; class Cyanobacteriia; order Cyanobacteriales; family Xenococcaceae; genus Waterburya. The sequence goes on along the minus strand of JASJDX010000205.1, from coordinate 11,424 downwards.
AATTTTGATAGACAGCGATTTCTGCTAATCCTGCCAAAACATCGATCGCTGCCACAGCTTTGGAGATACTACGGATTTCTTGGGCTTTTTCCGCCACAGTATCTCTTAATTCGACAAAAATATCGTATTCGAGGTTATTGAGGTCATCTTTTGCTGTAAGTATCCTTGTTTCTCGTTCTTTTAATTCTGAGGTGATATATCTTTCTTCATTGGTTAAAGTTTGTTTGCGCTGATAGTTATCAGGAGCTAAAGCAGCCTTAGAACGAGGCATACTAATGTAATAACCAAAGGTTTTGTTATAACCCACCTTGATGTTAGCTACGCCGACTCTTTCTCTTTCTGTTACTTCTAGGTTGGTTAGCCACTGTTTATCATCTTCTAATCTTTGGCGAATTTCATCTAGTCTAGAGTCGATGCCATCTTTAATTATTCCCCCGTCTTTGAGATGCTGGGGTGGTGACTCTACTAAACGCTCAATGACATATATACCCAACTGTTCTAGTTCTGGAGGAACTTGATGTAAGGCTTTAAGATAAGGAGAAGAACCAAAAGACGCGATCGCCGATAAATCGCTCAATTTAATTAATGATTCTGATAAAGCCAGTAAATCCCGCGCATTAGCCGTACCAGAACCAACTCTACCTGATAATCTTTCAATATCGTATATTTTACGCAACATAGAACGTAAATCCTGGCGCATGGAAGTATTGGCTACTAGTTCTTTAATCGTATCTTGTCTAGCACCGATACCTTTGATGTCAATTAGGGGTTGCAACATCCACCGCCGTAATGCTCTACCACCCATCGCGGTGCTAGTGCGATCCAATGCCCATAATAAAGAACCATGAAAAGTACTATCTCGAATAGTTTGGGTAATTTCTAAATTGCGACGAGTTTGATGATCGAGAATTAAATAGTCTGCTAAACTATAGGTGCGAAGATTCTGTAAAGGTACTTGATAAGCTTTTTGTGTATCCTCAACATATTCTAATAAACCGCCCGCAGCCCTAACTCCCAAAGGTATATTAGCGCAACCCATCCCTTCTAAAGAGCTTACCTGAAATGTATCTTTAAGTCTTTGGCTAGCTTCTACTAAAGTAAAAGGCTGTTGCGATCGCAATGAGTAACAAAAGCTATCAGGTAAATAATCAGCTAAATATTCAGATTTCTCTCCTGGACGCAGCAAACCATTTACATCTGGTGCATTAGCAGGAATTAATACTTCTGAAGGCTGTAAACGCAACAATTCTAGTGTTAAAGAACTTAATTCATGAGATTGAACTGTAAAAAACTCCCCTGTAGATATATCTGCATAAGCTAAACCCCAATGTTCTCCTGCAACAACAATCGCAGCCAGAAAATTATTCTGACGAGCTTGCAACATCCCATCATCAGTTAAAGTACCAGGGGTAAGTAATTTTTGGATCTCCCTCTTTACTAAGTTTCGTTTTTGGGCAGCAGCAGTAGCAGCATCTTCTACCTGATCGCAAATTGCTACCGCAAAGCCTTTTTCTACCAGCATCGTGCTATAACGTTCTAAAGCATGGTGGGGTACTCCCGTCATAGCAATACGTCCAATTTCTTTCCCCCCTTCCTTACTGGTTTGAACTAGTTCTAATTCTCTGGAGATAGTAACAGCATCCTGAAAAAAGCATTCAAAAAAATCTCCTACCCGATATAGTAGTAGTGCATTAGGATATTGTTCTTTCACCTCTACATAGTGATGGTACATCGGCGAAAGCTTTGCTCTATCTATAGTACGGTAATCGGTAACGATTGTTTTGTCGGCTTTACTGTGTTTTTCAGAGGACATGAATCAGTGCAACTAAAATCTTTACTACTATGACTTTATCGCACCCAATCAACCTCTTTGGCTGTAATCTCGATCTGGTTTAAGATTTTATAAGATTTTACTAGAGAGCCAATACTTCTTGTTTAAGCCTAAATTGGTAAAGTCGGATTCTGATAATTCGCTGGCTTCGACTCCAATTAAAAGCTTTATTTGATGTGATTGCTTACGTTCGATTGTCACCGATCTCGATTTGAAACACGATGAATTTCTTGACTCTCTTAAATTTTTGTCCTGTACATAGTCTTGGTTTATCTCAATTTCTTTTGCCAGTAACGATATAACACACCCTTTGACTAATATTAGTAGCGTGATCTGCCATTCTTTCTAAATGACGAATAATTAGCGTTAAAAGTAGTATTGGTTCAACTACTCCTGGAAAATCTCTCTGAAAAGCGATCGCATTATAAAGCCGATCGTAGGCATCATCTACAATATTATCTAGTTCTTTGACTCTTGCTCCTGCACTGGGATCTAAATCTGCCAAAGCTACTAGGCTAGTAGCTAGCATCAGTTGAGCGTGTTCTGACATTAGAGCAATTTCAGGTAAAACTTCATGGGAAGGATATTTCATCAACTTAATTGCTATCTCAGTTAAATCTTGAGCGTAATCGCCAATACGTTCTAAATCTCGCACTAGCTGCATTAAAGCACTAAGTAAACGCAAATCTTGAGCAACAGGTGCTTGCATAGTCATTAGAGAGGCACATTCTGATTCAATTTGACGATAATAAATATCTATGTGTTTTTCTACGTCGTCAATTTTTTGGACAGCACCAATATCCCCTTCAAATAAGGATTGGTGGCTTAAGCGAAATGATTGTTCGACTAAAGTTCCCATGCGAAGCACTTCCTGCTGTACTCGCCGAAGAGAACGATCTAATTGGTTTTCTGCTGAAGACTTGACTTGGGGAGATAAAGTCACGGATTTTATATCTAAAAGTTTTAAAAGTTTATAGTTAAAGGGATTTTGAAATAGAATACTTTCTATAATTAGTAACAAAAAAAGTTTAAGTTTTTATTAAAAGATATTTATTAAAAAATATTTATTAAAAAATATCTATTAAAAACGAAAATGAAATATTATAAATTTCAGTGTACTAAATAACAATAGACCTGTCTTGAAAATAGAAGCTGGAACAACGTAAATTCGTAGATTATTCTATTTTCATCCCTGGGTTGTGAACGATAGTTCATGGCATCTCTTGCACAAATCACACTTATAAATGTTCAAACGCTTTTAAAAACATAAATCTTGGAGAATTCAAAGTAATCACTGAAACCTTGTAAATTCGTATTTATGTAAGAAGTCTAATAAAGTAGACCATCTTCATTCTAACTTACTCTAATTTACTGGCTGGTAGTATAATTTCTAACCAAGCACCGCCAATTTCAGGATGATTTTTAGCGGTGATCTCCCCTGCATGAGCCTGAATAATCTGTTCGACAATTGCTAAACCCAAGCCACTACCCTCAGAAGAGGGTAAAGAATTATTTTCTTGTTTTCTGGTACGGGACTTATCTCCTCGATAAAGCCTTTCAAAGATGTAGGGGATATCTGAAGCATTAAACCCCACACCAGAATCTATGACATCAATCTTAATCTTCTCTACGTCAGGAGAATCAGCAATTGTATAAGGTGATACCTGAACTAAGATCTCTTTATTTAGAGGATTATGCTTAATTGCATTATCTAAAAGATTGAGAAAAACTTGAATTAAACGAGATCGATCGGCCAAAATTGTTATATGGCGATCGCCCACATAAGATAAGGTCACGTTTTTTCTTTTAGCGATTGGCTCTAGAGTTTGCCACACTGATGTAACCAAATCATATAATGCAACAGTTTCATATTTTAAAGTTTTATCAGGAGCAGCCTGTAATTGTGTTAAATCTAACCATTCTTGTACTAATTCAATGAGGCGATTAATTTCTTTAAGCATTTGCTCTACCCAACGGCGTTCAGGATCTTGTAAACGTCGCAGTAGATTTTCGGCTACCAGAGAAATAGAAGTTAGGGGAGTACGAAGTTCATGGGTTAGATCGGAAAAAGTGCGATCGCGCGATTGAGACAACTCCACTAAAGGCTGTTTATTTTCCAGAAACACACCTACCTGTTGATTAGACAAAGGAAAACCGTAACCCTTGAGAGCGATTGACTCTACTATTTTACTAGATGATTTGTAAGTATTAATTTCGGGTTCAGTATCTTGAGGAGAAACGTAGCGAGTAAAATAAAAAATCCACTCTTTTTGTTGTGGCCGCTGGGAACTACGAGTTTCTTCGATTAGACTATCTAAATCAAAGGAGCGTACCAATTCCAATAATAAGCGGATTCTTTGCGCTCGCCGAGAATCAATTCTTAGTAAGTCTTTAGCAGTTTGGTTACAACCTAGGAGTTGGTTTTCGGCATCAACCTGCAAGTACCCAATGGGCGCTTGCTCAATTAATTTCTGCCAGGTTTGTTTGTCTTTTTCTAGTTTCTTACGCTGACGGTCTAGATCAAGCAATTCTCGACGAATCAACGATTGTAATGGCAGAGAAACCTCTCCATTAGCATTGTTCGCATAAGAGCTTAGGATTTTTTTGAGCTGCTTTTTGAACCGATATTGTAGTGCACCATGTATTCCTAAACCAACTGCTAATCCCAAAAAAAAATTTAGAGATGCCATAGGTTAGTTATTAAAGTCAGTTGTTAATCCTTACTGAGCTAACTTTAATTAATTTATCCTTAGCTATCAATAAATAATTAACAACTTTATGAAGGCTTTACATAAGTTTGACTAATAATGGTCAATAAAAAATTGATAAATTACTGTTTTTAATCATCAGCTAATGGCTAAGAGCTAAGAGCTTATTTAACTAAATTTAACCAAAACGATAGCCAAAACCCCTCACTGTAATCAAATATTCGGGTTGGCTTGGTTCTTCCTCTAGTTTTTCCCGTAACCAGCGAATATGAACATCCACGGTTTTAGTATCTCCCAGAAAATCTGCTCCCCATACCTGTTCAATTAATTGCTCCCGTGACCAAACTCGGCGAGGGTAGCTCATGAACAACTCTAGTAAACGAAATTCTTTAGGGGACAAATTTACTTCAATCCCCCGAACCATAACCCGACATTCTTGAGTAAACAAACTAATATCTCGATAACTTTGTACAGCAGTGGGAGAAGAAGAACTACTACTGCTATATCTTTGGCGACGCAGCAAGGCACGGCATCGAGCAACTAGTTCTCTCATGCTAAAAGGCTTGGTTAAATAATCATCTGCCCCCACTTCTAAACCCAATACGCGGTCTGTTTCACTGCTTTTAGCACTGATTACCAAAATAGGCGTAATATCACCCTGATAGCGCAATAGGCGGCAGATATCTAAGCCATTTATTTCTGGCAGCATCAAATCCAAAATAATCAAGTCTGGGATTAATTGAGCTTTAGTTAACTTAGAGCTTTGCAACATATTTACTGCTGCTCTGCCGTTGTTAGCAGTATGAACTTCGTAGCCTTCTTCTTCTAAAGCAACCATAACCATATCTCTGATCAAGTCTTCATCTTCAATCAGCAAGATACGGTTTTTCTGCGCTAGCTTAGATTCAGTCGTAGCTTGAGTATTTTCGAGAGAAAGCATAGATAAATACTTTTTATTGTCCGTAATATTACATATACACTAAAATCGTTTTTTTGTGGGATTAGTTTTTGTGGAATTAGATTAATTTTAAAAGTAAAAAAGTAAAATTAAGATCAATTCAATTATCGTCCTGCATAACGCTCTTGGGCCCAGGGTTCACCACGTTGATGATAACCATTACGTTCCCAAAACCCTGGCCGATCGTGATCTAAGAATTCAATACCATTAATCCACTTCGCACTTTTCCAAGCATAGAGGTGGGGTACGACTAATCTCATGGGGCCGCCATGTTCGGCAGGTAAGGACTCACCATTAAGGGTATGGGCAAAAAAGTTTTCAGGTCGAGCAAAATCTTCTAAGGGTAAATTCGTGGTGTAGCCACCATAGCAATGTTGCAGAACGTGAGTTGTCTTAGGGTTTAGGGTAATTGTCTCTAGGAAATCTGTGACTTTAATTCCTGTCCACTGTACGTCTAACTTTGACCAACGAGTAACACAATGAAAATCAGCAGTAAAGTTCTGCTGAGGTAAATTCATAAAATCTGACCAAGTAAAGGTCAACCGTTCCCCGCCTTCAGCGGTCTTAGATCCCGCTAAGCCCCATACTCGCAACTGCCAATCTTCGGTATTTATCTGAGGAGTTTCTCCGTAGGTGAGAACAGGAAAGCCTTTGGCTAAATATTGACCAGGGGGAACGCGATCGCTTTGAGAGGAATCTGGTTTGGCAAAAAATTTTCTCGACATAATCTTATATTACCTAGCTGAAGCTAAAAACAAAGGTGCGTACCTTCGAGGAAACACACCATTATTTTACCGACTTAATTGAAGACCAAAATGCAATTGGAGAATTGAACAGCGATCGCCGATTAATTTATTCTTCGTTATCTTCCTCATCATCTTGAGGATATACATAACTATTAGAACGGCCTGTTAAGACGGATTTGCCCAGAGACAAGGCTTTTTGAGCTTCTACTGCTGCTTTGCGCTTCCAAGTAGCTTTACGACTATTACGTTTTGATTTAGAAGTTTTCTTCTTTGGTACTGCCATAATTATTTAATTTAAAAGAACAACCTTTCTATTGTAATGGTTTGACACAAAAAAGCTAGAGAGTTTGACCAGGAAACAGACTAGTTTCACCAATAGATTGAACCGAATCTTGGCTACCAGAGCCTAAAAACTTTTGATTAACTATTTCTCTAAACTCTTCTAAATCGGTTTTCCAGTTATTGAGAAACTTAGTTACTTGAGCAACTCTATTCTCTTGGGTTGCTTCTACATTTACGTTGTAGTTGAAGTTACCAGCAAACAAGATTGCTGTGAGGGGCTGTTTTTGGGGTTGCTGCAACCTAGCTTCGGAGATATTAATTGTGAGTTGGCATCTATCCAAGAGATACATTAAATTGATGCCTGCTTGTACGGGAACTTTACCAATTTTTTTCCAAGCTCCAGTACCAAGCAAATTGCCAGTAATATACTGACGTACACTTTGAGGTGCAGTAGGGAACGGAATCAAAATTTTGGGGCTAAAACTTAAGCCTATATATTCTGCATGGGGTAGCTTTTCAATATATTTACTGGCTACCGAGTAAATTGCCAAATCCTCTAATCTTTTATTGCCAAGAGATTCACTGATATTAATAGTACGGGGTTGAGCATTAATGCTAATGCCGTTGGTAAAGTTTAGCTTAGCTAAATTAGGATTTAGTACGGGCTGTTGGGAAAGTTCCCATTCTTTAGGAATAATGCCACTAAATTTGAGAAAATCTTGACTCATCATAGTAGGAGTCAGATCCTTCGCCACAATTATGATGGATATTTCTTCAATAAATTTAGTGGCGCTGGTCGAATTTACAGCGGATCTCATGTTTAATGTTGTCATGAAAGTTTGATAAACTAAAGCGATTATTCATGTATATATATGTAACTTGCCCAAAAAAAGCATCAAATTCACAGTTTTTCCAGATATTTTAAAGTTAATTGTGATTGAGCTTAAGTGTGGGCAAAGCATAAAACAGAAGCTTTGTACTTTGCTCTTGTTCGAGCCAACTAAGCTATAATACCCAACCAATCGTGACTTACTAGGTACTAACAGCTAAGATCTAAAAGCCGAGATTGTAAGATAAACAAAACGACGTTGCATCAGACATAATTGATTAGATGCAACTAAATTTACATTGGGCTTAATGACAGGGACTTGCTTTTACCAAAAAGCTAACAGATGCAGTAGCATTTAAATGCTAATTACTATGTAACTCTTAATATCAAATTGTATATTATTGTTTTTGTTCGACTAAACGTTTTTTTTCTAAAAAAATCACTTTTTTTATTATTTAGCCAAAAATATATATATCAAAATAAAAGTTACTTTCAGATTAAATTTGTCTTTGTCTATGGTAATTTAATTAAAATAAGCTTGATCTAACGACCAAGCTTATAAATAAATAATTATCAACTAATTCCAACTAACTATTTTTTATGACTCAATCAATTATTAATTTGATTAATAATTGATTGAGTTTTTCTCAAAAATTTTCTTTAAAAAATTAAGATGGGTTAGCTCTGAGGCAGTTGCTGAGTAGTTAGTGGCGCAGGAGAATTGTGATCTGTATTGCTAATAAACTCATTTTTGAGTATGGCGATCGCTCTAGCATATTGAGGATCTGCCTTTGTGGCAATTAAATCAGGATTAATACTTAAATTAGTCTGTTGTTCCCGACTAAGATCTACTTTGATATCAGGGGCAATACCTTTTTTGTTAATATCTATGCCACTAGGAGGATAGTATCGAGCAATAGTAACCGCTAAACCCGATCCATCAGAAAGAGCATGAACCGACTGCACTGTTCCTTTGCCATAAGTACGACTACCTACTACCTTGGCCCGATGGTTTTCTTTTAAAGCCCCTGCTAAAATCTCACTAGCACTGGCAGAATAGCCATCTACCAGGACAACCAACGGTAAATTAGTTAATGCCTTACCATTGGCAGAAAATTTTTGGTTTCCACCTTTGCGATCAATAGTGGAAACTATTGCTCCTTTTGTCATCCACATCCGAGCAATCTCGACACTAGAAAAAAGCAACCCCCCAGGATTTCCCCGCAGATCTAAAATAAAACCCGAAGCTTGTTTGGCACTTAGATCTTGGATTGCTGTCTGCATTTGTTCTGCAGCGTGTGAACTAAATTCATCAAGCTTGATATAGCCCACCTTGGAATCTTGTTCTTGATTAAGGGTATAGCTAACAGAGGGCAATTCAATTTGTGCTCTAGCTATGGTGACATCAAAACCTGGTTTTTCTAACCGAGAAATCTTTAACTTAACCTCTGTGCCGACTTCACCTTTAATTTCTGCTGAGGCTTGTTCTAGAGTCATTAATTTAGTTGATTTGCCATTAATGCTGACAATGTGATCTCCCGCTTTAAGTCCTGCTTCGCTAGCTGGAGAATTAGGTATGGGTTCAACTACAATTATTTTGCTGGTTTTTTGGTCAATACCTAAGCGAATACCAATCCCCGAAAGCTCCCCCGAAGTCTGGCTAGTTAATTCTTCATATTCTTCTGGGTCTAAAAATCTAGTATAGGGATCTCCGAGATCTTTGAGAGACTGACGAATTGCTTTATATGCAGATTTTTGATCGGTGTACTTTCTTTGGAGTAGTTCTTGTCGCTTTATTTTCCAGTCAACATGATTAAATTCGCGATCGACAAACTCACTGTTAACAATTTGCCATACTTCATCGATGACTGTTTTGGGGCTATCTTCTAGTGCCGCCACTACTGGAGAACTAGCTTGAGATACGAGCAAAGAAGTTGTAGCGAAAGCGGCAGCCAATTTTGTTGTCCTTGAACGATAGCTTTTGAATTTTAATAAGTCTAAAATCAAACCAAAACCTCTGGAAGAATAATTCATGAGCAAGCTGAACTGAATATTAGGAATATAACTAGGAATATAATTACAATACCGCCTCAAAAAATTGGGTTTCTGAACAGTATTAAATTAGGTACTAAACTACAGAATTGAGATAAAGCCAGTTATTTTTAACTTGTTTAACTTGAAAAACATATATATTCTACAAAATTAACCCAAGAATAGTATTAAAGGTTGATGAGAATTTGCAGTTCTTAATTATCTATTTCTCAATTTGCTTTTCTTGTTGGTACATAATACAAACAAAATCGCCTATATGTAGTATAAGTTAAATATATGTATAGAATATTTTGCTGTTATTGTCTGCTTAAAATGCTGATAAGTTATCTATGGTAGTTGAAATTAAATATTAGATCTTAAATATTCGATGCTTTAGAAGCAATAAAATCAAGCATTATTTGGCGATGGATGTCTCCCAGCGGTCTAGATTCATCTGCTTTTTGAGAATAACCATAACCGTGTTCAATTTCTTGGGGAGTCAACAGACCTAGATCCCAACCTTCATTGAGTTCTAATTGATCGATCGCTACGGTTAAAGGGCAAGAAAATATATAGCGCATGACCTGAGCATCAGCATAGCAATTAAATGTGGTCAGTTGCTCTACATGATAATTTATTTCTTCAATTAATTCCCGTTTAAGACCCGCTTCAGGTTTTTCTCCAGGCTCTAGATGACCACCAAATAATCCCCAAACCCCAGGATAGAGAATATGAGGAAAGTCATCTCGTAATTGCATTAAATATTTACCGTCTTGATGAATTATTGCCATCGTTACTGGTATTGGCCGCGGAGGTATAAAGCGATCTTTCATAAAACTTAGTCTATTTTTTATTTATTTAGAAATTTTTTGAACAATTTTACTTTACAGTACAGTTACTCTAAAAATTATTGACTATTTTTGCTCTACTTGAGACTCTAGTTGTTCTAATTCAACTATATAAAGATCTCCTAATTCTTGCTCAGCAAAAGCTAAGCTTTGATACTCGATCTTGCCTTTAATACTTATCTGCTGACCGAGTTTGGGAGGCGAGAGAGTCGTAACAACCCACACTTTACCTGTGGTATCTTCTATTTGGTAAGCAGCATTATCGACAAAAGGAGCTAGATGTACTACCTTACCTGTCAGATATACGGTTTTGCCGACTTGTTTGGGAGAGATTTGATTGATAGAAATAAGCGATGTTTTACAACTGACTAAACTCCCCAGTAATATCGCCAACAAACCAATAAGCCATATTTTGTTTTTAACTGGCTTTAACCTTAAATTGAAAATTAGCATTTCAAATATATCCTTACCAGTCATCAACACCCAGCTTAACTTTATTTATTAACTATTAAAATTGCCTATGTCTGCCTCAAACCCTTGTCTGCTTGATGGTAAAGCCTTAGCTCAAAAAATTCAGTTAGAGTTAAAAGCCAAAGTGGCTCAGCTAGAGCCTCAAATACAGCGTCCACCTGGTTTGGCGGTACTAATGGTGGGAGATAATCCCGCCAGTGCTGTATATGTCCGTAACAAAGAACGAGCCTGTCAGAAGGTGGGAATTGCTTCTATGGGGAGACATTTTCCTGGAGATACTACCCAAGCAGAATTAGAACAGGTAATTGCCGAATTAAATCAAGATGAGCTAGTGGACGGGATTTTAGTCCAACTTCCCTTACCAAGTCATTTAGACTCAATTGCGCTGTTGCACTGTATTGATCCCGATAAGGATGCTGATGGCTTACATCCTGTCAATTTGGGTAAGCTGGTGCGTTCAGAATCTGGTTTGCGTAGCTGCACTCCTGCGGGGGTTATGAGGCTTTTGGCGGAATATAATATTTCCCTCTCTGGCAAGAAAGCTGTAGTAGTGGGTAGAAGCATTTTAGTTGGTAAACCCATAGCTTTAATGTTGTTGGAAAAGAACGCCACGGTGACAATTGCTCATTCTCGTACTCAAGACTTGGATGTTGTGTGTAGTGAGGCGGATATTTTGGTGGCTGCGGTAGGTAAACCAGAAATGATTACCCGCGAGATGGT
>JASJDX010000204.1 GCA_030064975.1 Pleurocapsa sp. MO_192.B19 | reverse complement strand
CAGGGGGAGACAACTTACCCGAGCCTATCGCTCAAAAAATGCATAAGTCTCTACCCAGCTCCTTACAAAATAGCAGTATCTTCTAAAAATCCCATTGTTTCGTTATAAACCTTTACTTGAAAAGAGCCGTATCCAATTCAAATTTGGTGGACTACTAGACGAGCGGTTGAATCTTTTCAATCTCCCCTCCTTCTTTTTGCATGACGCGATATAGCTCGTTAGCCCTTTGCATATTTAACCAGAAATCAGGGGATGTATTAAAATATCTGGCTAATCTCAAAGCAGTACTGGTGGTAATTCCCCTCTTACCATTAATCAGTTCGTTAATTCTTTGATAGCTTACTCCAATTCCATCAGCGAGCTGCTGCTGAGTCAATCCCATTGGTTCTAAAAATTCTTCTTTCAACATCTCACCAGGACTGGTAGGGGGTCTATTAGTTGGGATATTAAACATAAATCCTTCCTCTTAATGATAATCAACTATTTCTACGTCTTTTACACCATCGTTTGACCAGATAAAGCAAATTCTGTACTGGTCATTAATGCGAATACTGTGTTGTCCTTGGCGATCGCCTTTTAAAGCCTCTAATCGATTCTTGGGTGGAGAACGCAAATCGTTTAAGCTAGCTGCAAAATCTAATTGGTCGAGCTTTCGTCTAGCTATTTTCCATAGGTTTTGAGGGCAAACTTTCCGCGCATACTTGGTATCATCACCGTTAAAAATATCTTTTACTCCTTGATGTTTGTAACTAATTATCATTTTAACACGGTAATCGTGATATCGTGCTAAGTATAACACCGTTTAGTATGGTTTCTTCATCATCAATAGGATTTTGATGACAAATAAACCTGAAGATAAGCCACTGTACTCGACCAATTCACAGTTTGGTTACACAAATATTTGCCAAATACTTGTTGGACTAGGTTGACTTCATCACCTGTTAAGTAGCTAGGCAGAATTAAATAGAAAACGTTCGGTGTTGTATTTTCCTCTTTGAGCGCGAGCTTCTACTCCATTGATAACAGCGCTCGCTAAGTCCTATTCATCCTCCTTAATTTCTTTATCCCGAACTGAGGTTACCTAGCTTTAGCCCGTAGTCAAAACTCACTCTGGGACTGTACAAGCCTAGAATATTCAGTCTTTTTCCCCGTTTTTTAGTCGGCTGTAGCACTTTTTGCTGACCTAACCTAGCATAGCTATAGCTTACGGGACTCCACAAACAAAAACCTGACTCATCTAAAAATTTAAGACAGATTTCTCCTGCACTATGACTCCATAACCACCAATCTAGAGCGGCTTGTTTCGCCTGCTTATATTTGGGGTTCTCTGTTGGTGGTGGTTGATATCTGGTTCTTTTCCATCGCCACCCCTTTTTTTGAGAAGTTTACGAATCCTATCAGGACTCAATTCTACTCCTCTCTCTTGCTTTAGTTTCTCAGCTAATTGTCTGCTGTTATAGGTTCTAGGCTCTTGTTCGATTGCTGTTTCGCTCTTGTTCGATTGCTGTTTCTAGGTACTGAATATCTTCTTCTTTCCAGCCTCTTTTTCTCCCTCTTCCTCCTGCTTCCCATAATCCTTCCAGTCCTTGATTTGACCAACTGTGAAGACTTTTTCTGACTGTGTGAGACGACAATTTTTTATATTCAGCTATCTGACTTACCGACCAACCATAGGCATTCAGGCGAACTATTTCTGCTCTGTATCTTACTCTCGACGGTGTTTTAGAGTGCTGTTGTAAGTTTAATAGCTGTCTATCTTCTTCTTCGCTCAAACTAATTTTTAATGGGGCTGGCACAACTCAATTTAGGCTTATTTTTTCTTCAGCTATTTTATAGTTTTTTTTGCCCACCTACTTAGCATTCTTTCCAAATGCTGCCGATAAGTCGGTCAAGGAGCAGTTTGAGTAGGAGCAAACCAACGTTCTACTAACGCAGGGGTAATTAGTATTGATCCCACATTCATTAGCCCCACAGATGTAGTTTTAAGTGTTACTAAATCAGGCAAATTAGCGATTGCGCTCCGCGCACTGCGAAGCAATCGCAATCTGCTAATCAATCCTTGTTGGCGATCGCCAACAAGAGAGAACTTGGCTTTGGCGATCGCTTAATCCTAACTATTGATCGCACACAATGGAAAACTAATAATATTTCAATTACTACTGCGCACTTTAAAGTACGGCTTGATTACAAATTTCTTAAATTGCCCTGAAGGTGACATTATATGGGTTATGTCACTAAAGATATTTATGGGGAGTAAATTCTCCCACACCTCGTATGAAGCTAAGAGCCAAACGCTATTGTCAGAAATTGATATCGATCTTCGAGGCAGGGTTATTCTGCCGATCGCTGAAAACGTGAGTATAAACAGCAGTAGTTTTCGGCTCGCTGTGTCCCAAAAAATCCTGAACTTCCCTTAAAGAAGAACCACTTTGGAGACTCAAAGTACCTGCGGTAACCGTTCATTTCCCCCTCTGAAAAAGCCAGGAAAATTTGGGACACAGCGAGCGAGCGCCATGTCCATAAATTAACTGCCAAGAGGAAATGGTGGTGGAGCAAGACCTTGTCGAGCATTAGCTAAAACGGAAGCCATGTAAGTCCAAGGATTAAGATCTCTCAGACGACAGGTTTCAATCACACTCAACAAAGAACTGTATGCCAAACTTCCCTCGCGGGTACGAGTACCAAAGCCAATGTTGCGGGCAATTACAGCATGGCGTAAAGCCCGTACATGCGGACAAGTCCTTTGTGCTTCATTATTGGTCGGTGGTAACTCAGGGTTTTTCACAAACGCTACTACCGAATCCCAATCATTGAGAATCTCTTTGGCTAAAGCTTGAAGCTTAGTATGGTCAGCCTTTTTCCCTAGATGACAAACTCGCCTCAGACCAGCCATTCGTTTACGAATCAGACGACTATCTTCATTGGCCGAAGCAATAGTGGCAATTAATTCTCTTAAATCGTCTAAAATCCATTGTCCAATTTGTGCTGCTTTTTGGTTAATCGCACCAGAACAGGCAACCGCCTTACGAATCAAGTGTGCCAAACACCTCTGTCGTTTGGGGTGAGAGCGCGCTTGCAGCATAACCATCCGTTACTAACCAACCCATAAAAGCAGATTGAACCAGATGGGATAATTCTTCTTTTCTGCGAGAGCCGATATGAAATACGGCGGTTTTAGTACTGACTGCCACCCATAACCAATGCAGTTGCCCCCGAACGTACCAATGAGTTTCATCCAAATGAAGTATATCTGCTTGTTGTAGTTGTTCCACTAACTCCTCAACCACTGGCACACAAGCAATTCCAGTCTCTCGAATACATCTATCTATCGTTCCGATGCTCAATTCTGTGTTTGTCCAATCTTTTAAAAACTCTTGAATTTTTGTCCGACTCATTCGATAACGAACGCGATTGGGAAGCGATGAATGTTGCTAAGATTGGTCCTACTAAAACATACTCTTTAAGCTGTAAATCTTGGCTACGTCCTTCTACTACCGAAACCAGACCTGTCCCTGGTTTGGCATGAGTGCAATGACCACAACTACAAGTTGTCCGATAGTAATGATGTAACTGAGTAACTATCCTAAACCCGCACAACTCTGGTTCTAACTCCAGGACATAATGTCCCATGTACCTCTGAGTATTACTTTCAGTTAAATCCTGATTACAAGCCGAACAAGTCACAGGAGAGTGTGGAATGATTACTTCAGCTTTTAGGGGTTGCTTCCGACCAAATCCTTTTCCGATACTGTTGTTTCCCTGGTTTTCTGGGAGATTTTTGCTTCTTTTCTTTTCCGACAGACTTCTCTATCTTGTCTGACTCAGTTTTGACCGACTCGGTTTCGGATTCGGAATTGAGGCTCGATTCTTCTGTTGTTGTCGCTGAAGCATCAGGATTATCTTTTGATGGGGGTTGAGAGCTATTTGCCGAATTCTGTTGCTGCTTTTCCCATAACTCTGTCCCTAGTTTATGCAAGTTATCCGCTACTTCCACCAACCTCTCCTGAGACAAGGATTGGAAGTAACTCCGATTCATTTGTTTTAGATCGTCTTTATCTAACTGAGCCATATTCTCAACATACACCACAAAGGCGCAGTTGGCTCATTTTTGACTGGGGGGAATGAACGGTTACGACCAGTGACTAATTGAGCTATCTTTTCAGCTTCTTTTATGCCTTCGACACTAGAAGGGATACCACCTAGCCCTACATTCTTTTGTGATTTACCGTTGCCGTCTTTAAAACTGAACTGAAGGGATAGAGAACCTCCTTTAGCTACAATCTTTGCTCTCTTCCCATGCTTCCCTATTTGACCAAGCCTGTCGTTAGCTTCATTCACTAATCGCTTGGTATGGTATCCACCATCGTTAGGTCTTTGCTCTGATACTAGTTTTGCCATTCCTTATTCGTTCCTTAAATCCTATGTCGTATTATGTTTGTAAAGTTTTAAAAGCCTATTAAAAATAGGATATCATAGTTAACATAAGATTTTTGTAATAGCTTTCTCAAACTTTTTCCCCTACCATAACTTTTTTGCTTAGTAGCTAATGCTAAAGGTTTTAGAGCTTGAAGTCTAGATATGTTTCAGGCTGATTTACTTAGTTTATTAATTGTTACCATTAAATACTCAGCTAGGGTAACTGCATCTACTCCTAATTCTGTACGCTCTTTGGCGGCTAAAATTCCTGCCTGAGCGTGCCACCATGCAGCACTTGCCACTGTGTTAAATAAGTTATTATTAGTATTCTTAGCCTTCATTACCTGTGCAGCTAAACCACCAATTAATCCCGTTAATACATCCCCACTACCACCTCTGGCTAGGGCTGGACTGCTGGCGGAAATTAACCAAATAAATCCTTGAGAATTGGAGATCGCTGTTCTGGCTCCTTTAAGTAAGATAATGGCTTTACTTTGTTCTGCTGCTGTTTGCACTATGCTCAGGCGATCTGTAGGGGACGCGGGTGCTTCATCGCTTTGTGGGTCGGTAATTTCGGGAAATAAACGCTTGAATTCTCCTATATGGGGTGTCAGGACAGTGGGGGCATTTCTTTGGCTTAATAGCTCTGTCACGACTTGCTCTGCCAAAATATTGAGACCATCAGCATCCAAAATTAAAGGGCATTCTGCCTGTAAAACTTTGTGTACTACAGATTTAGCCTCTGTGGTTAAACCAGGGCCACAGGCGACAGCATCAAATTGACTTAAATCTGTCTTAGAAAAAGGTAACGAGGCGATCGCACCTTCTTTGTTTTCAGGACAGTCAACAATTAAAGCTTCTGGTAAATGACTAACCAAGAGGGTTTTTAAGGACTCTGGTACAGCGACAGACAACATTCCTACTCCACTAGCTCTTGCACCCAAAGCAGCTAAAATCGCTGCTCCTGCATATTGATGAGAGCCACAAATTAGTAGCAGTTGTCCCTGGCGATATTTATAAGTGACAACAGGACGAAGTAGAGGTAAACACTGGAGGGCAGTTTTGGCGGTGATTTGCTTGACTAGGGCTGGTTTGGGCAATACCGACCATATATGGTGGGGCAGAATACCAAAGTCAATTCTTTCACTGTTGCCCAAATATTCTAGGGCAATGTCTTGGAAAAAAGCCCGTTTCCATAAACCTAAACACAAGGTATGAGTAGCTCTAATGGCAGTGCCTAATGCTGCCCCTGTATCGGTATGTATGCCTGAAGGAAGGTCAATACTAACGACTGTTTTTGACCAACTGTTAACTAAATTAACTATTTCAATAATGTTTTCGGGTAAATCACGAGTTAAGCCAAAGCCAAATAAGCCATCAATAATTAATTGGCATTCATGCAAAGGTTGTATTTCTTCATAAAAAGGAATGCCTAAACTGTTAGCATAGCTAGCGTGATTGGCGGTTAAAGACTTGAGCTTGAAAAATGGACGGAAAACTTTAACTTTATATCCTGCTAGATATAACTCACGAGCGATTACTAGAGCATCACCACCATTATGACCAGGCCCAACTAGAATACCTACAGAAGTCATTTGGTCAGGAGGATATAAATTCTGAATGCGATCGCTACACAATCTTGCAGCCTTTTCCATCAATGCCGCTACAGGCATTCCCACCATAAAAATTTGTTCTTCGATCTGCCGCATTTCCTTTGCAGACACGATCGCGGTTTCGACTATACTACTCATAACACTTAGTCGGTACTATACTATACAACTGTCAGCTATATCAACAGGTTATTAGAGATTAGTAGAAATTGCACCTACAGGACAAGTAGGAATACATTGCTCGCAAACTATACAATGCGATCGCCGAAAGTTTAATCTAAAAGTCTCTGGATCTAAAATAAGAGCCTGGGTAGGACATACTCCCGTACACAAACCGCAGTCTACACAGCTATCTTGATCGATCACGATCTCGGCAATAGCAGAAAAGACGCTGATATCTCGCATTCGCATCCATTCAATAGCAGCATCAATTTGATCTATATCTCCCTGTAACTCCACCACTAGTTTACCCATTTGGTTAGGAGCAACCTGAGCGCGAATAATATTAGCTGCAACATTAAAATCCTTTGCCAAACGATAGGTAAGGGGTATTTGAACCGCAGTTTTGGGAAAAGTTATCGTGACCCGTTTTTTCATGGGGAATAATAAATTGAGGACGGACGATTAATATAGATAAAATAATAAAAATCGCGAATACATAAGTTTATATCTAAAGTTTACTGATGACTGAGCAACAACTAAAATCTGATACTAATAATAATAATAATTATGTGCGAAATATTATAATCGCGATCGCGGCAGTTGTACTCAGTGTCGCTTTGTTTCTCGGCTTGCAAACCGAAACTAGTTCTTTATCTTTGGAATCTCAGGTTAAACACTCTACTCCCCTGGATGTAGCATTGAATAATAATAAGCCTACCCTGACGGAATTTTATGCGGATTGGTGTACTAGTTGTCAGGCAATGGCAGCAGATCTAGGAGAAATCAAACAAAATTATGGCGATCGCGTTAATTTTGTGATGTTGAATGTCGATAATACTAAATGGTTACCAGAGATGTTACGCTACCGTGTTGATGGGATTCCTCATTTTTTGTTTATGGATTCTACGGGAGATGCGATCGCCGAAGCAATTGGCGAACAACCTCGTTCAATCCTAGAGACTGATTTAGATGCCCTAATTGCTAACAACCCCATTCCCTACGCCAATGCCAGAGGTCAAGTTTCTCAAGTTGAAGCCAAGGTTAGAGTTACTGATGATAATAATACCGATCCTCGTAGTCATAGTGCACAGGTTAAGTAATAAATAATAAGTAGGGGTCAACGGCCGTTGACCCCTACAAGTAATAAATAATAAGTAATAAGTTTAATCTTCGATGACTACCATTGTTAAACATAAAAGAACGGGAAACGTATATATTTTATTAGGCATTAATGGAGAGATAGACAAAGCTAACCCGTCTCGTTTTTTAAGTGAATTATTTGCTCAAGAAAAGTCTGATGTATCTTGTTCGGCAACGGTTTGTGATTTTCAAGGAAATATTTTCTTGGCTTACATTGATGATTTAATTGTTATAGAAATAGACGGTAAAAAACCAGCAGATATCTTACCTGAACCTACTAACTTTACAGTTGGATCTAATGTATCTAATGATGGGTATCATCAGCAAGCAGATAATTTTGAAGATGAATTTGAAGAAGATTTGGCAAAAAGTCCTCATAGATCAACAGATTCTCCAGATTCTCCAGCTGATTCGATAGATAGTCAAAGTAAATCCGAACCAAGCAATTATGATGACGATGATGACGACTGGATTTAACGTGAGGCAAGGAATTCGGAGTTCGGAATTCGGAGTTCGGAATTCGGAGTTCGGAATTCGGAGTACTCGCTGCGCGAGACGCTACGCTACGGAGTTACAATTTTTCCCCCGAAATAATAGGCAATGCAAGCATCTTTCAAGTTATGAATTACGAAAATTCTAGTTTCATCGAACTGACGTGGATTTAATGTTAATGTTATTTGGGCGATCGCCAGCTAATCAGACTAAAATATTAGATTGAGCGTGCGGTATACCGTTGGAGTAGTTTCCTTGGCCGATCAAACCACGCTGTTAACTCTCTAGTAAAGGTAAGTCATGGCTACTAGCAACCAAAATGGCGATTACACATGGCAAGGAAACTTAGCCCTGTCTCGCCATCAAAGACCAATAGCTGTAGATTTGTTCGCTGGTGCGGGAGGAATGACGCTAGGTTTTGAACAGGCGGGGTTTGATGTTTTGGCAGCAGTAGAATTAGATCCTATTCATGCCAGTGTTCATGAATATAATTTCCCTTTTTGGACAACTTTGTGTAAAAGTGTTACCGAAACTACAGCCCAAGAAATTAGAGAATTATCAACAATTGGCGATCGCGATATTGATGTAGTCTTTGGTGGGCCTCCTTGTCAGGGCTTTTCTATCATGGGGAAGCACAATTTAGATGATGAACGCAATTCTTTAGTCTTGCACTTTATACGTCTTGTTTTAGATTTGCAACCCAAGTTTTTTGTCATGGAAAATGTGCGGGGAATTACTATTGGTCGGCACAAAAAGTTTTTGCAAAGCATAATTAAAAAGTTTAAAAGCCATAACTACCAAGTAAGAGAAAGCCCCAAGGTTTTGAATGCGGCTAACTATGGTGTCCCTCAAAATCGTCAAAGATTATTTTTAATTGGCTCTCGCCCAGAATTTATCTTACCCGACTATCCCCAAGCATTAACTCAACCCCCTGAGAAAAAGAAAAAATATCAGAAAAAATATCATCAGGTAGCTCGAAATTCCCCCTTACCCCCTACCCCCACTGTCAAAGAAGCAATTAGCGATATTCCAGAAGCCAATAGTTATCCTGAACTAGAATATCGAGATTGGGTAGTAGCTGATTATGGTCAACCGAGTGAGTATGCTAGCAAATTACGTAATTTAACCTCAGTCCAAGATGATTATTCCTATAGACGAGAACATAACTTAAAACTCTTAACTTGTAGTCGACGCACTAAACATACCCCACAAACT
The DNA here is from genome assembly GCA_030064975.1 of Pleurocapsa sp. MO_192.B19. GTDB lineage: Bacteria > Cyanobacteriota > Cyanobacteriia > Cyanobacteriales > Xenococcaceae > Waterburya. Next base: position 2,901 of record JASJDX010000204.1, on the reverse strand, counting down.
ATTGCTAGATTTGCCACTACTTCTCCAGGAACAAGCGATCGCATTAGTCATTTTTATCGTTTAGATTTAGATGGTCTGTGTAGTACCCTCAGAGCTGGGACAGCTAGTAATCACGGTGCATTCACTTCCCCCCGACCTATTCATCCTATTACTCCCCGTTGTATTACTGTCAGGGAGGCGGCAAGATTACACTCTTATCCTGATTGGTTTATGTTCCACTCAACTAAATGGCATGGCTTTCGACAAATTGGTAATTCTGTTCCCCCACTACTAGCCAAAGCAGTGGCACAAAAAATTATTCATGTCTTGGGTGTTGTTCCCAACAAACCTAACCAGCAGTATCATCTAGCCAAGACAGAGTTATTACACTTTAAAATGTCTCAGGCTGAAGCATATCATCATTTAGAGACTAGAGCGATCGCTAGAAGACAAAGAGACATTTACCTCTAGGAATGCTAATGGGGAACAGAACAGACTGAACGTAAATGCTTTGTAATTTCAACAACCATCAAGTAATGGCTGACCGTGTTGCGATTGCTTCGCAGTGGGCGTAGCCCAATCGCAGGGGAAAGAAAATCCAAAATTAACGAGAAAACTCGCTCTGAATTTAGATCTGGTAAATTCGCGCTTAGTAATTCCTCTACCCGCACGCATTCAAAACAATTTAGTTAACGCAGACTACTTTGACAGTATTCTTAATCTGACTTTACCCCAGTCTGAAGAAGAAAAAAAATGTAGATTTTGGAAAAAAATAGTTAGATTAGCTTGTGCCATGCTCCTAATGGTCCCGTTGTAGCCGATAATTCACCTACAGAGCCCCACGCACCAGCGAAGTCTCGCCATGGTTGTGAAAACAACGGCTGAACCCGAAGCGACGTGTCCCAAGAATAACCTCCCGATGCGGTTATGTCGGTACCAAGGGTATTGAACGAACCGGCTCGTGGATACAGTGCATGCGTTCCCTTTGCACAGTATACGCTCACCCTTTCGCCGTCTATTTCTAGCTGGTCACGATTGTAGTAAGTGCGACTACCGTGTGCGCTAAACCAAGCACCAATAACCCGCTCATCTTGAGTTACGACTGTGAAGTCTTCCCAGTCACCTTGATGATTGAATTGAAGCACCAGAAATCGAGAGCTGTTGTATCCGAAGAAGAACCAGTACTGATGGAGACGAACGCTGTCATCATCCCGTTCATAAAGAAAAGCGGGAACAGTAGCATTGGGATTGCGCTCGCCTTGAGGATGACCGTCGGCTTCTAGAAACACATTCCATTTTTCCCCTTGATTCGCATCTCGTGGACGCCGATTTTCTCCATTGGGATTAAGACCGTAGGTGTTAATGACATCTACGGGAATGTCATAGTAATCTGGCGCTCTTTCGCTCGTTTTAAGCCATTGTCTTGTAGTTTTGTTATATCCATAATCTTCTCTCAAGCCTTTATGATGACGAAAACGCGACACAGAGATGAATACGAGAGGATCCATAGGAAAGTATCTCTCGTCAGGGTGCAGCAGTACTCTTGGAGCGAACATACATTAACACCCCCATATTTCAGTACATGAGCTTAATTTGTTGAAAAGGAATTTTTGAGTATTCATGGCTTGAGATTATTAGTAAAAATTATGCATCAGTATTGAGTTTATACAAATATAGACCTAATTGAAGTAGAGTGATCGCCCGATACGTAAGATGAATTTAATCTTTTTTATGAATATTAATTTAATTGAGCGAGCTTTTTTAATCACTGATTAAGATAAATAAAAGAAGCTTACGACAAAAGCTATAAATAAGGCACGGTCAAGAATGAAAAGAACAATACTAACTTTTAAACAAATTGGAATTACTTTAGTATTTGGATCGATGCTATGGGGAGCAAATATTTCAACTACATCAGCAGTTCAACTAGCTGATGGAACAGTCGCTTTTGCCAGTCCACCACGATTGCTCGATGCCATAACTACTTTTAGAGCTGTCAGAGCCAGAGGAGCTAAATATTATTTCACCATCTCTTTGCCTTCAACATCAGATGAACCTTTGCAAAAAGTAACTATTAATCTGCGTAAAGGAGCAGACAATATTAATTATCGACTTGATAAAACTATTGCAGCCGTTGGGACGGCAAGAGACAGAACCCAAGAGATTGCCATTGAAAGTGCTACTTTCGATGATGAAACTGAAACGATAACGGTAACGTTCGCCAAACCTATAGCTGCTGGAACTACTTTTACTATAGGTTTAAGACCTAAACGCAATCCCGATTTGGGGGGCACTTATTTATTTGGCGTTACTGCTTTTCCAGCAGGAGAAAAATCTCAAGGAATATATTTAGGAGCAGCACGTTTGCAGTTTGATGATTCTAGTGACAGCGATCTTGATAGTTGACCTTAGTTGAACTGGTACACTTTTAAGCATTATTGACACTCCCCTCCTTACTCCCTTTCGGTTGTAAAGTGCGGGGATTCTTGGTTCTGCGACTCTCCGTTAGCCAGCAGGGTTGCCCCAACTGACCAAGAGGGAATGTCTCCCCAAGCGTATATTCCCGTGTGACCCACGGTATTTAAACCTTTCTTGAGTATTTGGTTAACCAGCACAAAAAGTATAGACTTGGTGTTAAACAGTTACTTTAACCAGTTCGATTCATCCCCTCCTAAACGCTACGTACCTGGCTTTTTAGAAGGGGTCTTCTCTCACATTTAGGATACAGGGGATAACGGAGACAACCTCTTTTAGTGATGCCTAAAGAGTAGAGATGGGTATAAATAGCTAACAGCTAATAGCTTAAAACTAATTGACTCTAAACGTAGTCTATCAAGCATGAAAACTGCTGTAAGTATCTATTCCATACCAAGATTAGCCACTAAAAATGCCCATTTATCCGCAGCTTCTTCAATTATCTTA
>JASJDX010000203.1 GCA_030064975.1 Pleurocapsa sp. MO_192.B19 | reverse complement strand
CCAATTCCACGTTCAAATAATGCTGTCTGTTCAAAAATCGGCGCACGAATCTCTTGATAGACTGCTCGACCTAATATTTCTCTGACTGTAGCCTCAATTAACTGCCAGTAGCCTACCTCCTCTGGCAATATATCCCTTGTTCCTCTTAATGCTTGAATCATTTATTAGTAGTTGCGGACAAGTCCTTACTCAGTGACCAGTTATTAGTAAACAATAGTTAGGCTGTTTTTTACAAATGCTAATTAGAATTAGTAGTTCAAACACCAAAACTTTTACCGCAACATTATTGTATATTTTGCAGACATTTGACAATGCCACGACCAAATTGTTCATCCATACTTTATACATACCTTAGATCTTTATACAGAAACTAAAAGAACAATTGCCAAAGATAATGTTATTATTTTGGCAAACTATCTTAATTAGATGTTGAAATCAAAAAATAAATTTAATCTTGAACCCATAAAAAAGCTTAATAGCTAACATCATTACTGTTTTCTAGTAACTCTATCTCTTGGATAGTTTTCCATCCAGCTAACCATAGAGAATCATCTTTTAATTGAGCAGCATTAAGCCAGAAGGAAGTCTGGGGGGCGCAAGATGCTCTCATTTCAGCAAAAACCCATTTACCTTGGTTCTTGCGATTGACTACCTGGAAATGTCTCCAGCCCCAAGTTTTTTGTTTAGCAGTCCATTTTGAGCCAAGTAAGTAAGGGAACTTCTGTTTTTGTTTTTTCGACATTTTAACTTCAAGAGATAATAATGATAGTCTAGTCGCAATAATCTACTTTTTTCATTGTGATATTTTTATGAAAACTACTTCTGTTTTGTATCAATTATTTTTAGAACAAGTTAATAGCTACAGTGCGATCGCTTTATCTTTATGTTTAGCGATTGTATCTACCCCAGCTATGGCTCAAGACAATACTATACAATTACAAGATGCTGATTCAAGCGAATCACCAACCCAAAGACAAGAAATTAATTATAGAGAATTACCAGAATTAGAAGGTAGAGAACTTCCTAAAATAGACCCTGCACAAAATATAACTCCCATACCAGCAGAAAACATTGAATTTGCTACTGAAGAAACCGATTACACTCTCGGTGCTGGAGATCAAATAAACCTCAATATTTTCCAGGTAGAAGAGTACAGTGGAGAATATCCTGTATTAGTTGATGGCACAATTAGTCTCCCTCTAGTTGGCAGAGTTGATGTTCGGGGATTGAGTCTCAAAGAAACCTCGGATGTAGTTTCTAAAGAGTATAGTACCTATTTAAAAAGACCAATCATTACCGTTGGTTTAGTTGCTCCTCGTCCCTTAAAGATAGGTATTGCAGGAGAGGTCGACAATCCTGGGTCTTATGAAGTTGTTCTTACCGCTGATAACCCTCAATTTCCCACTGTTACCGATCTTATACAACAGTCTGGGGGAATTAACACCATTGCCGATGTGCGTAATGTTAGAGTTACAAGGGAAATCAAAGGTAAAGAAATCGTTTATAATGCTAATCTTTGGAATTTATTAACTAAAAATCAAATCAAGCAAGATATCTCACTGAGAGATGGCGATACTATCTTCGTACCTACAACTGACGAAATTAATACTGCTGAGTTAAATCGGCTAGCCGAAGCTAGTTTTGGCTTACAAACAGACAAACCCATCCAAGTAGCTATAGTAGGAGAAGTATACCGTCCAGGTTCTCACTTTGTGCAGCCAGAACTGTTGAGTAGAGATAACAACAATGGAGCTAACCAGAATAGACAAGAATCTATCCCCCCTAGACTAACTCAAGCTATTGGTGCAGCTAACGGGATTAAACCCTTGGCAAATGTTAGAGAAGTGGAGGTGAGACGTACTGCCTGGGATGGTGCAGAGAAAGTCATTGCTGTCAATATGTGGGAGCTGATCAAGTCTGGAGACACTAGTCAAGATCTTATTTTGCAAGAAGGGGATAAAATTATCATTCCCAAAGCAGATAAAATAGCTAAAGAAGACAGCGATCTAATTGCATCAGGTACTATTTCTCCAGGAGAAATCACCGTTAACGTGGTTGGTGAGGTAGGCACTCCAGGTCCAGTACAGGTTAAGCCCAACACTCCTCTCAACCAAGCGATTTTGGCTGCTGGCGGGTTTGATAATCAGCGTGCCAATAGTAACCAAGTTGAATTAGTTAGTCTCAAACCTGATGGCACAGTAGAGAAACGTCAAATAGAGGTTGATTTGGCATCGGGAATCGATGAAGAAACTAACCCCACTCTAAATCAAAATGATGTGGTCATAGTTGGTCGTTCTGGTTCAACAGCAGCTAGCGATGGTTTAGGTAAAATAACTAACCCTCTTGGTGGATTGTTAGGAATACTCAATTTCATTTTTTAAGCTGATAAACATAAACAGTATCAACCCATTGCTGCATCCTATAGCAGCAATGGGTTATTATGCGACTAATTAAAAATAATCCGTGTTGTGAGGATTGGTAAATAATGCCCAATAGAAGTTCAGATCGTTCTACTTATCCCCCCTTAATGAATGGGAATGGAGCTGGAATTAATAACAGCAATGGAAATGACAATTATGTTTATTCCTTACCTGTTGTTAATCAACCAGCAAATGAAGCCGAAGGGGATAGTATCGATCTGCGTCAACTTACTAACATAGTTAAACATCGTCTACGTTTGATTGTTGCTATAGCTATTGGGGTAACTACAACAACAGCGATTATTACATTTAACCAAGAACCCAAGTATCAAGGAAGTTTTCAGCTTTTGGTTGAGCCAGTATCTGAAACACAAGAAGATAGTTTATCTCCTTTATCTATCTTGCAGCAGGATTTCGGTGGTCTAGATTATGATACTCAAATAGAAGTCTTGCGTAGTCCTAGTGTTCTCAATCCTATCGTCAAGCGTTTAGCTAGTAAATATCCCGAAATTGAATACAAAGAGCTAATCAAACCTAAGAAATCTCCTCTGAGAATCGAACAATTAGACGATACTAAAATAATAGAAGTATCTTATATTGATACTGATCCGCAAAAAATTCAGTTTATCTTAGATAATTTATCAGAAGCCTATTTGCGCTACTCCCTAGAAGAAAAAAGACGCGAAGTGAAACAGGGTGTTGAGTTTTTAGGCAGTCAATTACCAGAAGCAAGAGCTAGGGTAGATGAATTGCAAGGAAAAGTACAGAAGTTTCGCCAAAAGTATAATCTGCTTGACCCCGAGCAACAGGCATCCCTCTTAGCAGAACAACAAGTGCGCTTTGAGCAAAAGTTCTTTGATACGCAAGCTAAGTTAAAAGAGACTCAATCTTTATACGCTCTTTTACAAAAGCAATTAGGATTAGAACCACAACAAGCATTAGCTGCTAGTTATTTAAGTGAGTCTCCCCGTTATCAAAATCTACTTAACGAGCTACAACAAGTAGAAGTTGAGTTAGCCAAAGAATCTGCTCGTTTTTTGCCCGCCAATCCTACTGTACAAGCATTAGAAGATAAAAAAGCAAGATTACTCCCACTTTTAAAACAAGAAGCCACTGGTGTTTTAGGTAATAGTTTATCTGGGGCAGTAAATAATACTCCCGACTTAGTATCTCCTAGTTCTCTACGTTTGGGACTTAACCAACAATACATCCAAGTAGCAAACGAGATTGAATTATTGGAAATTCGTGAGCAAGCTTTGCAAGAAGCAATATCTTATCTCAAAGAACTTGCCCAAGAAATGCCTGTGATTGCTCGTCAATATACAGATTTACAGCGAGAGCTAACAGTAGCCACCGAAAGCTTGACTCGTTTTTTAACCGCCCAAGAAGAATTGCAACTTCAAGGAGCGCAACAGGCTTTACCGTGGCAGACAATTGCTGAGGCTAAGCTGATAGAAGCTCCTATATCCCCTAACCCTCCTCGTAATCTGATTTTGGGTTTATTTTCTGGTCTTTTGTTGGGTCTGGGAACAGCATTATTGGCAGAACGTTTAGATCCTGTATTTCATTCTTCAGAAGAATTAAAAGAAAGTGTTAAATTACCAATACTGGGTCTTATTCCAGTCCAAAAAGACCTTAAACCCTTGGATGAGATCAAAGCAGCACCCAAGAAAGACAAGATGAGTCTGCCTCAACTACAAATTGGTAACAATCCTCTGAATTTAAGTAACTCTCCTGCTAAAGCACCTGTCTCAGATAGCAAGCAAAAATGGTACGGTGCTTCTCCATTTTTAGAGTCATTTCGTTCTCTTAACACCAATATTAAGCTTTTAGGTTCTGAGAATTCAATTCGCTCGTTTGTCATTAGTTCTTCTATTCCTTCAGAGGGTAAATCAACTATTTCTTGTCATTTGGCTCAAGCTGCTGCAGCTATGGGACAAAAGGTACTTCTGGTTGATGCTGATTTACGTCGTCCCCAAGCTCATCGTTGGATTGGCGTTGAAAATCAAGAAGGCTTAAGTAATGTTCTTGCCACGGGTTTAGATGTAGAAGAAGCAATTATTAGAGTTCCCCAGTGGGAAAACTTATCTGTGATTACGGCTGGAGATATCCCTCCCGACCCTACCCGTCTACTTTCTTCTCAGAAAATGCATACCCTGATGGAGCGTCTCAAAAGTAGTAGAAAATATGATTTGATTATTTACGATACTCCACCGATTTTGAGCTTTGCTGATGGTAGAATTTTGTCAACTCATACCAATGGAGTAGTGTTAGTAGTCAGAATTGGTAAAACCGATCGCTCTTTATTAAAACAAAATATTGATAATCTTAAAATGTCTAATGTGCCAATTTTAGGTATCGTAGCTAACCAGGTAAATCGCACTACAAGCTCCTATCATTACTACAACCATTATTATGCTGATCGAAAATAAACCATATCCTATAGTGTTATCTTGATAATTAGATCAAATCAAATCAAATTAAATTAAATTAAATTAACGTAGTGGATTTGCCAATTATTTCTTCAACTTTTTTCTTAACCCTGTTGATGATGATCGGGTTATTTTTCTTTATTCGTGCTTCAGTCAAAGATCGTACGAAGCAAATTCAACTAATCCCTTTTGAGTCGGAGGATATTCTTCTCAAAAAATTGCAAGAATATTTTGAAGCTAGGGCTTATCAACTAATTGCTGTAGATGCAGAAAGTAAACAAATTACTTTTAGAGGTTTTGTACAGCCTAGTTGGTTTTTGGCTGTATTATTAACTATGTTGGCAGGAGTTGGTTTATCTTGCTTGGCTTTGGTTTTGTTTCTGTTGTTTCCCGATGTTAGCACCTTATTCTGGCTATTAGTTTTAATTGCTCCTCTTGCTGGGGTTTTTTACTGGCGCAAAGCAGGACGTTGGGAAGAAATACTGCTTCAGGTGATATCGAAAGCAAATAGCAGTAATTTAGTTAGGGTCACTGCGCATCGAGATGAGTTGATTCAACTACAAGAAAATATGTCTGTGCAAACAGTTGAATGAAATGCAGTTACGCTAATTTTATATCTTGCTGGATATTACTAGATTTTTAAGATATTTTTAAGGGGATGTACATTATGTCATCCCCTTTAATATATAATATTTCTCTTATATCGCTTTTGAGCGTTATCTCACGCTCTACATTTCAAATAGTAGCTACTGTAGCAACTACTTTTTTACCGTTATCCCACTCTTGTTGGGGGTCAATAGATTGTAAACTTGGAAAGAGAAAATGGTTTTCCTCAACGTACTGCGCTCCAAATAAACCTTTTTCTGCCCAAAAGTAGCGGTCTGTCGTGTGTTCGTTCCTTTTAACCACCAAAAGTGCTGGAGGTACAATAGCGAGGGAGGCTATATAGTTGCGAGCAGCTGTTACTGGCTTATCTTCACCACTTTCGATATGATACTGAGGAACGAGCTCTAAAATCTTGCGACCTTCCTGGCGACGGCGGCTCTTACGTTTGCGTTTTCTTGCCAACCCTTTTACCTCCTATATTTTGTTGATGAAATTTTATGTGATTATCGTTACCAATTTCCAAATAATTGTATCCTAATGAACAAAAAAAATCAACCGTCTCTTACAAGAATTACGGAGATAAAAACCAGCTCAAATGCTAAGAGGAAAATAAAATATTATGTATGATGGGAAAAAGTTAGCTAACAAAATAATATTAAAGACTATGTGTTGAGTTGAAGTAAGATTAATTATCGTTAGTTGCCATACTAAATTGACCACTAGTTATACTGCTTGGAGATCAATGCTTCTGGAGCATTAATGTCAAACAATCATATTTCCAGTACTGAATTTGCCACTTTATGTCAGTCCCAAATAACGTTATTAACAAAAGGTTTGGGGGCAGTTTGGAGTGTTGTTTATTTAACAGAAGAATTGGCTGAAGATGGGCAAACCCAGCTATTTCCTTTTGCAATTTATCCTCAAGCTGACAATCAAAGTATGTCCCAACTTCCAACTATTGGATTACCTGAAATCTGGCAACAGTTCCAGCCCCATTCTATAGCTCAGTTGTTACCAGCTAATTTAGTCAATGAAAACAACACTTCTAAATCAGAATGGCAACCAGAGTCTTCAGAAAGAAAACAACTGATATTACCTCTAATTCATCAAGAAACTTTTATTGGATTATTGGTAACTGGGCGGAAAGATCGTGAATGGCAAAAAACAGAATTAAGACAAATAGAAGAGATTGCTCGTACTTTGGGTATCGCCCGTTTTTTAGAATTACAATATCACTGGACTCAAGAAGAATTAGCAATCCAAGAAAATTTAAGACGTATTGAACACGATCGCCTAGATGATTTACTACATCAGCTACGTAACCCGCTGACTGCCCTACGAACATTTAGTAAATTATTGATGAAGCGACTATTACCAGTAGATCGTAATCATTCGATTGCCAAAAGTCTCTTAGAACAAAGCGATCGCTTTCAGGAATTATTACAGCAATTTGAAGCAGAATCAAACAACACCCCTGTCGCTGATTCTTCTATTTCTATCAATACTACTTCTTTACCTTTATTGGAGGTTGATGACCAAGCAAACACTCAAAGTAATTTTTTATTACCTAGTTTTACTGCCGAGTTAAATCCGATTAATTTAAAACAAATTTTAGAACCATTGTTAAATACGGCAAGGGCGATCGCTAATGATAGACAAATTAAATTAACAGCTAATATATCAGAATCAATTCCCAGTGTTGTTGGTAATTTTCAAGGTTTAAGAGAAGTATTGAATAACCTAATTGATAATGCCTTAAAATACACTCCTGCGGGAGGGAAAGTTCATTTGAATCTTGAGCCAGAGCGATTAGTTAAAGAGCAAAAATTTTTAGGTATTTCTATTAAAGATACTGGCTATGGAATTCCGCTTCAGGATCAAGAGTATATTTTTACTAGACATTATCGTGGTGTTCAAGCAGAAAGTGATATTCCTGGGACTGGGTTAGGTCTGGCGATCGCTAAAGAGCTTATTAATAAAATGCAAGGAGAAATTGAATTAATCAGCCCCAATAATTTCTCAAAAGATAGTCGTTATCCAGGGACTACCTTTATTATTTGGCTTCCTGTTTCTTTAAATGAGTCTTGATGAGTAATTAACAAATTATTAATTGAATTGATGCGAAAACTATATTTTTTGCTACCAGGAATTTCAGGAAAATTTGGTGGTGGTGGGCTGTGGGCAGAATTAAAAACCTGTACCTTGGCACAACAAATATGTTCTGCCAAGATAGTTACTTATCGGCAAAGAGAAGCTAATCATCTTTATTTGGCAGATATATTATCAGCCAGCAATCCTGAAGAATCAATTTTTGTTATTGGTTGGGGTTTTGATGTTCCTAAGTTGATCGATAAATTATCGGGACAAAATATTATTTACCATGCCCATAGTGCAGACTATGGTTTTAAGTTACCTCCAGAAATTCCCATAATTACTGTCAGTCGCAACACAATGGGTTATTGGGGCGAAAAAGCTGCCAATGGATTAATTTATTATTTACCTAACCAAATTGGAAATGAGTTTTATAACTATAATCAACAACGGGATATCGATGTTTTAGTGCAAACTCGTAAATCTTCCCAGTATTTGCTTGAGGAACTTATTCCTGCTTTACAGTCTCGTTGCCGAGTAGAAATTATTAACGGTTATGTAGAAGATTTAGCGGGGTTATTTAACCGTAGTAAAATTTATCTTTACGATTCGGCTGAATATTGGGCGGTAAGTGGGGTTACAGAAGGTTTTGGCTTGCCTCCTCTCGAAGCTTTAGCTTGTGGCTGTAAAATATTTTCTAGTGTTAATCATGGGCTAGCAGACTATCTCGATCCTGGATTCAATTGCCACAAAATTGCTGGTTATTGTTTGGAATACGATCTACAGAGAATTTTTCAGGTATTGCAGAGGAAACAACATCAGGAATTGTCACCGTCGTTTCTTGCCGAATATCGTGAGCAAAATTTAGTTAAACGACTGCAAATCATTTTGACTGAGATTAATCAATTTTTTGACTTCAAAATTAATTATTCATCAGACATTAGCAGTCTTAGTTACCGACGTATCAAACAACTGCAGCTAAGGAAAATATTTATGAGGCTACAGCAAAAATTAAAAAACTAGGTCTTAAGAATTATTAGTGCTAGAAGTGACTTCTATCGTAGATATAGCCTGCTTTTAATGCCACCAGAAAGCGTCAAAATGTGTTAAAATCTAATTATAAAATGCTACTATATTGGGCTTTATTGGCGGTAAAAAAGAGCTAAGCGGAGTTTATCAGCCATTAATCCAAATTATTGCATATATTTGGAGTTTTTCACAGTATGACCACTTCCCAGGAACGGATTATCCCCACTGATCTGAGTAACGAAATGTCTCGCTCCTATCTGGAGTACGCCATGAGCGTAATTGTCGGCAGGGCATTACCAGACGCTAGGGATGGTCTAAAACCAGTCCATCGTCGCATCCTTTACGCTATGTACGAACTAGGACTTACCCCAGATCGTCCATTTCGTAAATGCGCCCGTGTCGTCGGGGAAGTATTAGGTAAATATCATCCTCATGGTGATACTGCTGTTTACGATGCTTTAGTGAGGATGGCACAGGATTTCTCCATGAGAAATCCCCTAATCAACGGACACGGTAACTTTGGTTCGATTGACAACGATCCTCCCGCAGCAATGCGTTACACCGAATGTCGTTTACAATCCTTGGCAACTGATTCTTTGCTACGGGATATCGAAGCAGAAACGGTAGATTTTGCCGATAACTTTGATGGTTCTCAGCAAGAACCAGTGGTATTACCAGCTAGAATTCCTCAACTGCTGCTCAATGGTTCATCGGGAATTGCTGTGGGGATGGCGACTAATATTCCGCCCCATAACTTAGGAGAACTTATTGAAGGTGCGATCGCCATAATTCATAATCCAGAAATTAGCGATCTCGAATTGATGCAGTATATCAAAGGCCCTGATTTTCCTACAGGAGGTCAAATTATCGGCAGATCGGGCATCAAAGAAGCTTACACTACTGGACGGGGTTCGATCACCATGCGTGGGGTAGCGGAAATTGAAACCCTACAACAGAGAGGCAGGGCAGATAAAGAAGCAATTATTATTACCCAACTTCCCTACCAAACCAATAAATCATCATTAATTGAGAAAATTGCCGATCTGGTTAATGACAAGAAAATCGACGGCATTTCTGATATTCGAGACGAAAGCGATCGCACAGGAATGCGGATCGTAATTGAACTAAAGCGAGATGCCTATCCCCGCGTTGTACTAAATAATCTTTATAAGCAAACTACCATACAGGCAAACTTTGGGGCAAATATGCTGGCGTTAGTTAACAGCGAACCCCAGTTATTAACCATTCGTCGCTTCTTAGAAGTCTTTTTAGATTTTCGGGTAGAAGCGATCACTAGACGAACTCGCTACCAGCTACGCAAAGCTGAAGAAAGAGATCACCTGTTGCAGGGTTTATTGATTGCCCTGGAAAATATTGATGCTATTATCAGGCTAATACGTGGGGCTGCGGATACCGCTACTGCCAAAAACGAGTTAGTCGAAAGATTTGGTTTATCTCAAACTCAAGCTGATGCCATCCTGCAGATGCAGTTGCGCCGCTTAACTGCTTTAGAAGCTGAAAAAATTCAGGCAGAACACGAAGATCTACAAACTCAAATTGCCGACTTAAACGATATCCTGGCGAGAAAAGAACGCATTGAAGCTATTATTGAGTCGGAACTGACTAATATCAAAAATGTTCATGCTACTCCCCGTCGTACCGAAATCGTTCAGGGAGAAGGAGAACTACTGGATAAAGATCTTATTGCCAACGAACAGTCGGTAATTTTGCTCACCGAACAAGGCTACATCAAACGGATGCCTGTTAGTACCTTTGAGGCTCAGAGTCGGGCGACTAGAGGAAAGGCAGCAGCCAAAATGAAGGAAAATGACGGCGTAGAACACTTTATGACCTGTTGTGACCATGATACTGTCTTGTTCTTTAGCGATCGCGGGTTAGTTTATTCCTTCCACGCGTACCAAATTCCTGCTACCTCGCGTACCGCTAGGGGAATTCCCATTGTCCAAATGTTGCCTGTTTCCCAAGCAGAGAAAATTACATCGATGATTTCGGTAAGTGAGTTTACCGAAGATGAATATCTGGTCATGCTGACTCGTAAAGGAAATATCAAAAAAACGGCTCTTTCAGCTTTTGCTAATATTCGTTCTAATGGTTTAATTGCGATATCTCTTCAGTCAGAAGATGAACTACGTTGGGTACGTTTGGCAACGGAGGAAGATAGCGTAATTATTGGTACACGCCAGGGTAAGGCAATTCACTTTAAAACTGATAAACAGCAACTACGTCCTTTAGGCAGATCTACCAAAGGTGTCAAGTCCATGAAGCTAAGGGGTAAGGATGAGTTGATTAGCATGGATATTATTCCCTCCCAGATCGTTGCCACCATTGATGAGACGGGGGATGAAGAGGAAGAAGACAATGCCGAAGAATTAATAAATGAAGAAGTAGATAATGGTCCTTGGTTACTCGCTATCACCAACAACGGCTACGGTAAACGAGTTCCTATTTCTAAATTCCGTTTGCAAAATCGCGCAGGAATGGGAGTAAGAGCGATCAAGTTTAAATCTGAAGACGATTGTCTAGTGGCAATTGACATTGTTAACCCAGAGGATGAATTAATGATTGTGACTAACCGAGGTATTATGATTCGTCAGGCAGTACAGGCGATCTCTTTACAATCTCGGAATGCCACAGGGGTGAGAGTTCAAAAGCTTGATAAAGATGATGCGATCGCTGCTGTTGCTCCTATTCCTCCTATAGAAGCAGAGGGAGAGGACGAAGAAGAGGTATGAGGTATAAAGTAGTAGTTTAATTTAGTAGTTTAATTAGCAAATATTTAAGGCGTTGCTGAAGTCACCGTTACTCTGCGGTCAAAAGAATTAAAGATTGAACAGCTTTAACTTTTCTCAGACCCATAGGTCGGCAGTTATAAAGTACACTTTTAGCAACGCCTTGTCTATGATAATAGGTTAATATGGTAGCTTTATTTGGCGTCAGTTTTAGTTCGACAAATTTTGTGGCTGATTTTACCAAAAATAGTTTTTTCAGTTTTTAAAATACTCGGTCTTCAATTTACGTTAATTTGCTAATTTCAATTCACAACCACTTAAATTATCAAAACTGGAACGGTGGACATCAAAGCCTTAAAAATATTGCTAATTGAAGATAACTTAGCTGATGCAGATTGGATTGGGGAAATATTGAGTAAATATAGTTGGCAAAAGTCTAACTTAAGACACGTTAAGAGAGTTAAAGAAGCCGTTGACACCCTCTGTGAAGATAATTTTGATGCGATTCTACTGGATTTATCTCTTCCCGATAGCCAAGGAATAGAAAGCTTGGATATTGTAAAACAAAAAGCACCACAGTTGCCAATTTTAGTTTTGAATACTGTTGACGATCAAAACATAGCCGTAAAGTCCCTACGTCAAGGA